>DRMK01000095.1 GCA_011322575.1 Gammaproteobacteria bacterium | reverse complement strand
GTTGAACAGGGTGGGAGTGGAGCTCATGAAATCGAACGAGGAGAGCAGGTCGTAAAACTCGATGGCCCGCTGCTCCCGCTCCACTTCGTTTATAGCCAGCCCCATGGCCACGCGCATGAAGAAGGCCTGGGGCAGCTCGAAACGCTGCTCCCTGCTGTGGATGAAATAGCGGTCGTAGAGGGTCTGCAGCCCCAGATAGGTAAAGGTGTGGTCCCGCTCGGGCCGCAGGGCGGCGCCCAGCCGTTCCAGATCATACCGGGTCAGCTCCTCGTCCAGCAGCTCCAGCTCCACCCCGCGGCGAATGTAGCTCGCAAAATATTCGGGATAGCGCTCCGCCATCTCCTTCTGCGTCACGCTGGCCGGCTGGCAGCCAAGGAAGGCAAGCGCCTCGCGCCGCATGCTGTCCAGCAGCAGGCGCGCCGCCACATGGCTGTAGTCGGGATCCCGCTCTATGTAGCCGCGCGCGGTCATAACCAGCACCGCGGCCACCTCCCGCTCCAGCATGCCGTCGTACAGGTTGTGCAGGGCATCGCGAATCAGGGCGGCGCCATCCACCCCCTCCAGACCGGCGCAGGCCTCCTCCACCACCGCCTCGATGCGTTCCCGGTCCAGATCGGCGCTGCTGCCGTCCTCCAGCACCACCTTGATGGCGGATTGCTGCGCCTTCTTGCCGCGGCTCTTCTTCGCCTCCTGCGCCTGCCGCTCGCGCGCCCGCTCCTCACGATACAGCACGTAGGCGCGCGCCACCTTGTGGTGCCCGCCGCGCATCAGCGCCAGCTCCACCTGGTCCTGGATGTCCTCGATGTGAACCGTACCGCCGCCTGGCATGCGGCGCGTCAAGCTGTTGACGATCTGTCCGGTGAGCTGCTCCACCGTCTCGTGGATCCGCCTGCTGGCGGCCGCGCTGCTCCCCTCCACCGCCAGAAACGCCTTGGTGATGGCCACCGCGATCTTGCTGCCGTCGAACGTGGTTATCTTGCCGTTGCGACGGATAACCCTGTAGCCGCCCGGCACGATCACCGCGCCATCGTCGGCCACCCCGTCCCGTACGCCCGTTGGCGGCACCACAGTCCCCGGCGCCCCCTCCCCTGCAGAAACAGTTTCCTCGTGCATATCAGATGTGCTCCCCCGGCATGGAATCTGGAGTGATCGCTACGGGGTTGGCAGGCAACCGGAAAACCTGGCCAGACGGATCTCGCGGCGAACAGAGGATAGTTACCCGAAGACAAGTGCTTAGCGCATCCGTCGTTACAGACAGGTTTAAGTTGCGCACCCATCTGGCACTACATATTGGGTACCTCCAACCCCGAGATAACAAGATACTGTGTTTGAGCAAAAAGATCAAGCCCCGTTTTGCTCCTCCTGCGCAGGACGGATCCCGCGCAGGGTGCGGAACGAAACCGTGCGCGCGGTGCGCACGAACGCCTCCATGTAGGGGGTGTGCTCCAGGGCCGCGGGCAGGGCACAGTAGAGGGTTCCCCACATCCCCCCGCTCCCCAGGGAAAGCGCCCTGACATAGCCGCGCTCCAGATATTCCGCCACCGCCCAGTCGGGCAGCGCCGCCACCCCGCGCCGGTTGGCCACCAGCTGCAGGATGATCATGGTCAGCTCGGCGGTGCGGCGCCGGGCCGGCTGGACCCCGGCCGGATCGAGGAAATGGCGGTAGATGTCGAGCCGCTCGCGCGGCACCGGGTAGGTGATCAGGGTCTCCTCCCGCAACTGCTGCGGCTCCACCTTCCCGCCACCCGCTAGGGGGTGATCGTTGGCCACCACCAGCACCCCCTGAAAGCGAAACAGCGGCAAATATTTGACCCCCGGCAGCGGCTGCGGATCGGAGGTGATGACCAGATCCAGATCCCCGCGCACCAACGCGGGCAGCGGCTCGAAGCTGTACGCCAGGGTGACGTCCATCTCCACCTCGGGCCAGTCCGCCCGGTAGGCGTCCATCGCCGGC
>DRMK01000094.1 GCA_011322575.1 Gammaproteobacteria bacterium | reverse complement strand
CAGTCTTTGGAATGGGTCGTATTGATCAGCTTCGTTATCCTGACCGCCAGCACAGCGACTATTATCACCGCTCCTACCACTGTGAGAATAGATCCAATGACTACTGCATCCATAACCTACCCCTCTCAAAGTTCAGGATAGCCGGGGTGAGGCGATAACCCCACCCCGGCCATCCATACCCTTCAGATATGCGACCGCCACAACCCCTTTACTGGCCGCCGCCCAGCTTATAGACGTAAACCGCCAATTTGTTGATGTCGGTCTCGCTCATCTTGCCACCGAACTTCGGCATTACGGCATTCCGCGTCTGGGGATCGTTCGGATCATTGACACCGTGGGCGATGGTGTAGGCAATCGCCTCCTCGGTGCCAGGCGAGAAGCGCCAGATACCGTCGGTCAGATTGGCAGAGCCAAGCGCAGTCATCCCCTTGGCATCCTGCCCGTGGCAGGCAAAACAACCGCCCTTGCCCATGAATATCTCCTTGCCCGGAGCATATTCGCCACCTTCACTCAGGGCCTTGACATGCTTGGCCAGATCGGCGATCTCCTGGTCACTGAGCTTCCCTGCATGGGCCGGCATGTTGCCACGGCGACCATTTGCTATGGTCTGTACGATATTCTCGATCTTGCCCCCATAGAGCCAGTCGTCATCCACCAGCACCGGGAAATTGGGGTTACCGGCACCGGCGGTACCGTGGCAGGCCGCGCAGTTATCGCCAAACAGCACCTTGGCCGACCGCGTAACGTACTGGGTCAGCTCGTCATCGGCCAGAATAGCCGCGGCGGACATGCCAGGCAAACGGTTCTCGTACTTGGCCCTGGCCTTCTCGATGGTCTGCATGTCCTCCTTCAGCTCCTTGATGGAGGTCCAGCCCATGATCCCCTTGAAATGGCTGTTCACCAGAGGAATGGAAGGGTACACCAGGAAGTAGATCACCACCATTATGATGCTGGCCCAGAACCCGATCATCCACCATTTGGGTGGCTCGTTCAGCAGCTCGGCCAGATTGTCATCCCATACATGCCCGGTAGTGGGAACTTTGTACGGATTGGTTTTTTCACTCATCTCTTGTCCTCCGTCTCTAAACGGTTGTCATCCAGCGGAATGTTCTTTTGTGTCTCCAGGTAGTCCCGGTTGGCCGGGTGAAACACATAGATGTACGCAACTATCATCAGGATGAAGACGACCACTGTCGTAATCAGACCTATCCAGTCGTTCAGCGTCAGCGCCGCCCAATCCGTATGAAAATGCTCCGCCAGACTACTCACGATAATCCACGCCTTCTTCGAAGGTCACCATGGTTCCCAACACCTGCAGATAGGCAACCACTGCATCCAGCTCGGTCTTGCCCTCCACCTCAGCCGCAGCGCCGCTGTAATCGGCGCCATAATCATCTGCGGTATAGGGTACCCCCAGCGTGGCCATCGCAGCTACAGTCTTGACCGCGGTCTGACCATCCACCATGTTCTTCGCCAGCCATGGATAGTTGGGCATGACCGACTCAGGCACCAGGGAGCGCGGGGCGATCAGGTGCTGACGATGCCATTCGTCAGAGTACTTGCCACCTACCCGGGCCAGGTCCGGCCCGGTACGCTTGGAACCCCACTGGAACGGATGGTCATACATGGACTCGGACGCCAGCGAGTAGTGGCCATAGCGCTCCTTCTCGTCGCGGAATGGCCGAATCATCTGAGAATGACACAGATAGCACCCTTCCCGGATGAACACCGACCGGCCCATCAGCTCCAGCGCAGTATAGGGCCGTATCCCGTCGCCCGGCTTCCAGTCCGCCAGGGTCTGGCCCGGCTGACGCTGCCATACGATCTCGGGATGCTGGTTGTGCTCCATGGTCCCCTTGAGATAGAACAGGGGCACAATCTCCACCAGGCCACCGACCGAAAGCAGAATCGCCAGCGTAATGAACATGACGAAAACATTGCTTTCAATCTTGTCCTGAAATTTCGTTGAATGGATTTCGTTTGACATCGTTCTCTACTCCTCCTCGCCATCAGGCCCTTGCCGGGGCACCAACACCACGGGTCGCACTGGCCATACGGATGGTCATGATCACGTTGAACAGCATGATTGCGCCACCCAGCCAATATATGGCACCGCCCACCGCGCGCATCACGTAGTACGGATGCATGGCAGCAACGGACTCGGCGAAGGTGTAGCTCAGGGTGCCGAAGGCGTCGTAGTCACGCCACATCAGACCCTGCATGATCCCGGACACCCACATGGCAACGATGTAGATAACCGCGCCGATGGTAGCCAGCCAGAAGTGCAGGTTGACCAGCTTGGCGGAGTACATCTCGGTGTTCCACAGCCTCATTACCATGTGGTACAGGGCACCGGCGGCAACCATCACAACCCATCCCAGGGCACCGGAATGCACATGACCGATGGTCCAGTCGGTGTAGTGGGAGAGGGCGTTGACGGTCTTGGAGGACATGACCGGACCCTCGAAGGTGGACATGGCGTAGAAGGCCAGAGACATGACCAGGAAGCGCAGCACGTAGTCGGTACGCAGCTTGTCCCAGGCCCCCGACAGGGTCATCATGCCGTTCACCGCGCCGCCCCAGGAGGGGATGATCATCGCCAGCGAGACGGCGGCACCCAGAGAACCGGTCCAGTCGGGAAGAGCGGTGTACTGCAGGTGGTGGGCGCCAAGCCAGACGTAACCGAACATCAGCGCCCAGAAATGGATCACGGAAAGCCTGTAGGAGAACACCGGACGGTTGGCCTGCTTGGGCACGAAATAGTACATGATGCCCAGGAAGCCGGCAGTCAGATAGTAACCTACCGCGTTATGACCCCACCACCACTGGATCATCGCATCCTGTACGCCGGAGAACACCGAGTAGGACTTGAACAGGCTGACCGGAATCGCCAGGCTGTTGACCACGTGCAGATAGGTGATCATCACCATCATGCCCAGGAAGAACCAGTTGGAGACATAGATGTGAGAGGTCTTGCGCTTGGCAATGGTCATGGCGAAGTTAAACGAGTAACACAACCACGCCACCGCAATCAGCAGGTCGAGCGGCCACTCCAGCTCCGCGTACTCCTTGCCTTGGGTGAGTCCCAGCGGCAGGGTGATCACCGCCGAGACGATGATGAAGTTCCACAGGAAAAAGGTGAACCACGCCAGCTTGTTGCTCCACAGCGGAACCCCGCATGTACGCTGCACACTGTAGAATGCGGTCGCCATCAGCGCGCAGCCGCCAAAGGCAAATATAACCGCATTGGTATGCAGGGGACGCAACCGGCCAAAGGTCAACTCGGCAATATCGAAATTCAATACCGGCCACGCCAGCTGCGAGGCGATGAGGACACCCACCAAGGTGCCAACTACTAAATAGACGATCGCCATGATGGTAAACCATCTGACGACATCGAAATGATATTTCTCCGTCGCTTCCACGAGTAGCCTCCTCCGTTTTGAAAAGAATGGCGCCGATCACCTGAGAAAATACCACCTGCTACACGAGGGAAATGCACCAGGCGGGGAACTTTTTCGGGTGCCAGCTCTCTACTTAGTGATACCGTCGTTATGGTAGTTAATGTCTTATGGCATGACAAGAGCGGTATTTGACATAATTCAAGAAAACATGCCGCTTTTGTAAATAAACCATCGCTATTCGGCTGTTCCGGTTCCGGTTTCTGAAACAATCCGCTCCACCAGGCCTTCCACATCGAGACATTCGCTCACCTGGCGGGCCGTTGCCGAGGGGAGGTAGGGCACTATTCCCATGCAGCTCCCCGGAATGCGCCGGCGCAAGGTTTCCAGATTCTCTTCGTCGCACTCCATTTGGGGCTGCACCATGTTGGCTATCCAGCCCGCCAGCGGGACGCCGTGGGCCGCGATGCTCTGCGCCGTCAGCAGGGCGTGGTTGAGGCAGCCGAGCCGCATTCCCACCACCAGCACCACGGGCAAACCGAGCCGGACCGCCAGATCCGCCATGGTTTCAGTTTCATTCAGCGGCACCAGCCAGCCGCCGGCCCCCTCCACGACACAGATGTCGGAACCGCTGGAGATGCGGCGGTAGAGCCTCTCTATCCGGCGCGGATCGATGACCACCCCCTCCCGGGCGGCGGCGATGTGGGGGGCTATGGCCGGCCGGAAGGTATAGGGATTCACCACCTCGTAGGGAAGATCGCGGTCGCTGTGGACCGCGAGCTGCAGGGCGTCCCTGTTGCGCAGACCAAGCCGCGTGGGTTCGCTGCCGCTGGCCACCGGCTTCATGGCGGCGGTGCGCAGCCCGGCCCTCTGGAATCCCGCCAGCAGCGCACATGAAACTAGGGTCTTGCCCACCCCCGTATCGGTGCCGGTGACAAACACCCCTTTCACGGACGGCGCCTCCCAAGGGCGGTGCGCAGCTGCGCCAGCGGTATGGCACCCCGCTGCTCCCCGGCGCGCCGCGCCATGCCCGGCTCCGGCGCCCAGGCGTGACCATATATGACCTCATAGGTAGCGGGCAGCACGCCGTCCCGGCGCCAGCCTTCATAGGCATCCACCAGCGCGGCGAACCTGCCCTTGCCGGTGAGGCCGCGCTGCCGTCCGGCGGTGGCGTTGTGCGCCCCCAGCATCTTCAGATCGCGCATCAGATCCCGAACTTTGGCGTAGGTCAGGGTGAAGGTCTCGCTGTCCACCACCGGATCGGCGAAGCGGCTCTCGAGCAGCAGATCCCCCACCTGCCGCATCTCCGCAAACGCGCTCACATGGGTATATCCATCCACCTCCCCCCAGCAGAGACGCAGCTCCCTGAGGGTATCCGGCCCGAAGGTGGTGAACATCAGCAGGCCACCCGGCCGCAGCACCCGGCGCAGCTCGCCGAAGGCCCGCTCCGGTGCGGAGCACCACTGCAGCGTGAGGTTGGAGAACAGCAGATCCACGCTGCCGTCGGCGACAGGCAGCTGCTCCAGGTCCGCCACCGCGAAATGGTGCCGCCCCAGCAGGCGCTCCCAAACCGTCACCCGCTCCGCCGCCCGCGCCACCATGGCGGGCGCCAGATCCGCGGAGATCAGCTCCGCCTTAGGGTAGCGCCTGCGGAGCAGACGGCTGCAGTAGCCGGTACCGGCGCCGATATCCAGGATACGGCGCGGGCGCAAGCGGATCAGCTCCATGCGGTCCAGCATGCGCTCCCCCACCTCGCGCTGCAGCACCGCCACCTCGTCGTAACACGCCGCGGCCCGGTCGAAGGATCTCCGGATACGCTCCTTGTCCAGCCGGTACCTGTCATCCATCGAGAAACTCCCCGATCAGCTGCCGGAAGCGCTCCCCTTGCGCCAGGAAAGGGGCGTGACCCGCCCCCGCAAGGATCTCCAGGCGGGCGTCCGGCAGCATGCCGGCCATGTACCGCGCGGCCGCCGGTGGAACCAGGGTATCCCTCTGCCCGGAGATCAGCAGCACGGGGCAGGCCACCTCCGGCAGCTCTTCGCGCAGATCGCTCTCCCGCAGCATGGCCAGCCCGGCCTCCAGAGCCCCCCGCTCCGGCTCTCCCCGAAGAGACAGGGCCTCGCGCAGCGCCCGCGCCTGCCGGCGCGCATCCGCGCAGCCCCACACCTGAAGGGCGAGAAAACGGCTCAGCAGGGAGCGGTAGTCCTCCCGCAGTTCCGCCGCGAATCCCTGCAGGGTCGCGGCGCTCTGGGCGTGGGGCCAGCCGGCGCGCCGTACGAAGCAGGCGCTGGCGGCCACCAGGATCAGGCGCGCCACCCGCTGTGGAAAATCCAGCGCCGCCCGCATGGCGAGCAACCCTCCCAGCGACCAGCCAAGCCACACCGCCCGCTCCGGAGCCACTTCGGCCACCGCAGCCGCCCAGCGGGACAGCGTGGCCGGAGCGCAATCCGGGCCGCTCCGGCCATGGCCGGGCAGATCCACCGTGGTAACCCGGTAGCGCTCCGAGAGCCGGTCCACCGTGTCTCCCCACATGGCGGAGTGCATCCCCCAGCCATGCAGCATCAGCAGATCGGTTCCCCTCCCCCGCGCCTCGGAATGCAGTCTCAAACCAGCTCCCCCAGCGCATCCAGGAGCAGATCCAGATCCGCCTCACTGTGGGCCGACGACAGGGTGACGCGCAGCCGGGCGCCACCGGCCGGAACCGTGGGCGGCCGGATTGCGCTCACCAGAATATTGCGCTCCAGCAGCGCCGCGGCCAGATGCAATGCCCGCTGCGGCTCCTCCACCAGCAGCGGCTGGATGGGCGTATCCGACTCCAGCAGCGGCAGATTCAGCCCGGCCGCCCCCTCGCGAAAGCGTCGCACCAGGGCATGCAGCCGCTCCCGGCGCCACCCCTCCT
>DRMK01000093.1 GCA_011322575.1 Gammaproteobacteria bacterium | reverse complement strand
GTTCTCGAAAGTCCCGGGGCGAGCATGCTGCTGGGGGCGCTCGCCGACAGGGGCTTGAGAGGGAGATTGATCGAAGTGGGGCGTTCCGGTCTCACCGGGGCAGCGCGGCGGATGCGCGGCTGGATGCGTAGCGAAGGCATAGAGCTGGTTCACAGTCATGGCTATCGCAGCGATGTTCTGGCGGCTCTGGTATCCATCGGTGGCCCGGTGCTGCGCATGGCTACCTGTCATACCTGGTACAGCACCACCTTCAGGTTGCGCCTCTACGAATGGATCGACAAGCTGGTGCTGCGCCTGTTCCATCACGCGGTGGTGGTTTCTCCCCAGCTCTATGAAGAGCTGTTGAGGGCCGGTATCGATCGGGAACGGATCACCTTGATATACAACGGCGTGGAGGTGGATGGCGAGGTAGCCGGTGCCGGAGGGTTGCGGGAGCGTTACGGGATCGGGGCTGAGAGCAGACTTCTGCTACGTGTCGGACGCCTCGCCTACGACAAGGGCAACAGCACCCTTCTGGATGCCTTTGCCAGCAGTTTTCGGGGGCGCGACGTAGTGTTGTTGTTCGTGGGAGAGGGGGAAGAGCACACCAGCTTGCAGGAGCAGGCCGCCAGGCTCGGGATCGGGACGCAGGTGATCTTTGCCGGTTACCAGCGCAACGTGGGTGAGTTTTTGCGGGCGGCCGATCTGCTGGTCATCAGCTCCTACTCCGAGGGGTTGCCTTTGGTGCTGCTGGAAGGGATGGCGTTTGGCAAGCCCATCGTGGCCACTACTGCGGGGGCCATTGGTGACGTGATCGAGCACCGGGTGGAGGGGTGGCTGGTACCGCCTCGCGATGCCGCGGCGCTTGCCCACGCCCTGGAGGTGGTGATGGACGATATTTCCCTGGCGGAGCGGCTCGGGAGCGCGGCGCGCGAGTGCTATCTGGAGAAACATACCGTAGCCTCCATGGGGCGCTGTTATCACACCATTTACCGGAGTCTGCTGCAGCAGGTCCAACCGTCATGAAACAGAACCGGCTCAGGGTGGGGCTGCTGTTGAACGATGTCCAGGTCTGCGCCTGGGTCTATCGCATGGTGGAGCGGATCGAGAGCAGTGACTGCGCCTCCATCGAACTGTTGGTGCTGAACAGAGCCGCAGCGTCGACCTCCGGAACGGTTCTGGGACGGATAGGAAACCGCGTGAAGAATCTGGTTCCCATCGTCACCACCAAGCTGCTGGACATGGCGGAGGAGAGGCTGGTAAACCGCGGCTCGGTGCTGCCGGATGCCTTTGCGCAGCGGGATCTCTCGCAGCTGCTGCCCAAGGTGGCGATGCTGGAGGTGGTCCCGATCCGGAAGCAGGTGTCCGACTATTTTTCGGAGCAGGATCTGGAGGCAATCCGGGGTTACGGGCTGGACGTGCTGATCCGCATCGGCTTCAGGATTCTGCGTGGCGGCATCCTGCATAGCGCGAGGTATGGAGTATGGTCCTACCACCATGGTGACAACATGGTGAATCGGGGCGGACCGGCCGGTTACTGGGAGGCCATGGAGAGGTGGCCCACCACCGGATCCATGCTGCAGATCCTGTCGGAGGAGATGGACAACGGCACCGTACTGTACCGCTCCTGGTCCTGCACCCAGGAAACCCTTGCCGACAACCGCAACAATCTCTACTGGAAGACCCTCTCCTTCATCCCGCGCAAGCTGGAGCAACTGCATCGGGAAGGCTATGATGCCCTCATTCGGCAGGCGCAGGCTCTCACCCCCGAGCAGCAGCTCTACTCCCGGCGTCTCTACCGGGTGCCCACCAGGGGCGAGCGCACCCGGTTGATCGGGGCCAGGGTCAAGGAGAGAGTGCGCCAGAAATATGCCAATAAGCTCTATTTCGACCAGTGGTTTCTGCTCTACCATCTGGGCGAGCGCGGTCACGACTCCATGTGGCGTTACCGCAGACTGCTGCCCCCCAAGGATCGCTTCTGGGCCGACCCGCACGTGATTTACCGGGAGGGTAGATACTACCTATTCATCGAGGAGTTTCTGTTTGCGGAGCAGCGTGGCCATATCTCGGTGATGGAGATGGATGAGCAGGGGCGCCATGGCGAGCCGGTTCCCATCCTGGAGCGACCCTACCATCTCTCCTATCCATTCGTGTTCGAGTATCAGGGACACTACTACATGGTGCCCGAGAGCGCGGAGAACCGTAGCGTAGATCTCTATCGCTGCGTGGAGTTTCCGCACCGTTGGGAGCAGTGCGGCACCCTGCTGGATGGGGTACATGCGGTGGACGCCACCCTCTACCCCCACGGCGGGCGCTGGTGGATGTTCGTCAACATGGTGGAGAACAGGGGAGCATCCTCCTGTGACGAGCTGTTCCTGTTTCATGCCGATACCCCCCTTGGCAATGACTGGACACCCCATCCGTTGAATCCGGTGATCTCCGACGCGAGGCGGGCGCGACCGGCAGGCAGGATTTTCACCGAGAACGGAAGGATCTACCGCCCCTCGCAAAACTGCTCGGTGCGCTACGGGTACGGATTCAACATCAACCGGATCCTGCATCTGGACGAGAGGGAGTACCGGGAGGAGCTGGTGAGCACGGCGACACCCGAGTGGGAGCCTGGTCTGCTGGCCACCCATACCTACAGCCGGGCGCACCGCCTGACCGTGATAGATGCCCAGCGCAGGGCGGTGAAGGAGGGAGTTCCGGGATGGCTGGCAAGGGACTGATCCCCATACTGATGTATCACGGCATCCATGACCGGCCGGGGGAGGGGGGCAGTTTCGAGCCGGTATACAGCATTACCCGCAGGGAGTTTGGCGCGCAGCTGCAGTGGCTGGCCGACAACGGCTACCGTACCGCCACCTGCCGCCAGATGGAAGATCTTGCGGCGGATGGCAAATATGTGATCATAACCTTTGACGACGGCGACCTCTCCAACCGCACCGTATCGCTCGAAATGTTGCAGCGCTACTCCATGTGCGCTGAGTACTTCATCACCAGCGACTGGATCGGCACCCCCGGTTACATGAGCGCCACCCAGTTGAAGGAGCTGGAAGCTGCCGGAATGTCTGTCCAGTCCCACGCCAAGAGCCACCGGTTTCTCAGCGACCTGGACGATCAGGAGATACGGGAAGAGCTGGCGGGCAGCAAGCGAACCCTGGAGCGGATTCTGGGGCGACCGGTGACCGGTCTCGCGCTGCCGGGGGGCAGGGGAGACCGGCGGGTACTGCGGGTGGCGCGGGAGGTGGGGTACCGTTACCTGTGCAACTCCGAGCTGGGACTCAATTCCCCAGGATGTGATCCATTTTCCCTGCGGCGCATCCCGATTACCAGGGGCATGGATCTGGACACCTTCCGGCGTCTGGTGACGGGTGACAGATGGGAGGTGGGGCGCCGCCGCGCGCGTCAGCTGGTTCTTGCCGGCCTGAAGAGATTGCTCGGCAACCGCCTCTACGTGAGGCTGCGCTCCGGTGTGGTGGAGTGAGTATGACGATCCTGTTCTGGGCCTGTTTCGGTTTCGTGCTCTATACCTATGCCGGGTATCCGCTGCTGATGATGCTGTGGGCGCGGCTGCGCGCGCCGCGGCATCGGGAGTCCCGGGCCCACCACCCGACGGTAACGGTGGTGATAGCCGCCTGTAACGAGCAGGAGCGGATCGGCAGGCGGGTGGAGAACATCTTCTCGCAGAACTATCCCAAACAGCGGTTGAATGTCGTAGTGGTGTCGGACGGCTCCACAGACGGCACGGCGGCGGTACTGGAACGGATGCGCCATCCGCGGCTGCGGGTAATCGAGCTGACCACCAACCGTGGCAAGGCGGTGGCGCTGAACCGGGGGGTGGCCGCCGCCGATGGCGAGATTGTACTGTTTACCGACAGTCGCCAGTGGTTCGCCCCCGATGCCATTGAGCGTCTGGTGCAGCCGTTCGCCGTCCCCTGCGTCGGTGGGACGACCGGCGAGCTGGTGCTGTGCGAGTCGGGGGAAGAGGGGGAGCCCAAGGGGGTTGGTATCTACTGGCGCTATGAGAAGGCCATCCGTGCCGCTGAGAGCGCCGTCGATTCGGTAGTGGGCGCCACCGGCGCCATCTACGCCATCCGGCGGGAGCTCTACCGGGAGTTGCCCCGCGGGCTGATCCTGGACGATGTGCTGACACCGCTCAGTATCACCGCGCAGGGCTACCGGCTGAAAATGGTCCGGGAGGCGCTGGCCTATGACCGGATCAGCAGCTCCGCGGGCGAGGAGTTCCAGCGCAAGGTGCGCACCCTTGCGGGGAACGTGCAGCTTCTGTCCATGGCGCCGTGGGTGATGAATCCGCTGCGCAACCGGATCTTCTTCCAGTGGTTTTCCCACAAGATGTGCCGCCTGATTGCACCTTATGCACTACTTGGGATGCTGTTTCTGCCATGGTTCCTGGATGGCGCCGGTTATCTCTTTTTTGCCCTGCTGCAACTGATGGTGTATGGAGTGGCTGCCGCCGGTACGCGCGCCATCCTGCAGGGTAGAAACGCGGGTCTGGGCGCAGTCCCCGCCAGTTTTCTAATGTTGAACGCTGCCGCGGTGGCGGGACTTTTGGCCGCTGTTTTAGGTAAGGCGGAAAAACTTTGGAAAAAACACTAGAAAGCTGTTATGTTATGAGTACAAGAAAAACGGATGGCAGACTGTCTGGGAAGGCGGGCACAGATTCGGTGTAGTCGCCAAAATCCCGGTTGACAGAGAGAAGCGGTATGTCCCGGTACAGATTGGCAGCGGGCGTCGCTCTGCGCTGTTAAAACAATAACGTAGAAGAACGCCAGAGAGCCTTTTGCAGGTTTTAGCAATATAAAAATTATCTGAATAAATGAGCCGCGGACGAAATGTTTCGTGCGCGCTCAGATGGTGACCTGGAGCTGTTCTCCAGGGGCCGTACTTGCGCAAAAAAATAGAAAAAAATTGACGTATATGGCGTCCATTCTCTTCATGACAACAAGGATTCCCTACCCGCCGTGGGAAGGGCACCAGATCCGGACCTTCAACCTGTTGAAGGCGGCATGTTCCCGTCATGATGTTCATCTGCTGTCGTTCGTGCGCAGGGAGGAGGATGTATCCCATGCGGCCATCCTGCGTGATATGTGCACATCCGTGGAGCTGGTGGATATCCCCTTGGAACGCAACCGGCTGCTGTTTTTGCTGGATCTTCTCAAAGGTATCGCTACGGAACAACCCTTTGTAGTGCGCAAGTATCGTGCCTCCTGCATGGAAGAAACCATGTGTCGGCAGATAGAGCGCTGCTCGCCAGATTTGATACACATCGACATGTTGCCTCTAGCCCAGTATATGCCGCTCGCGAAAGGACGGTCGGTAGTCCTGAACGAACACAATGTGGAGTCGTTGCTGGTGCAGCGCCGTGCGGAGGGCTACCGCTCGTTACCACACAGGCTGTTTTTCTCTGCCCAGGCCAGAAAGTTACGGCGCTTCGAGACCTGGGCCTGCCGCAGGGCGGCGCGGATCCTTGCCTGTTCGCCGGATGATGCCGCCACGCTGCAAAAGATGGCGGGGGTCAGGAGCGTGGAAGTAGTTGCCAACGGGGTCGACGTGGACTATTTTGCTCCCAGCGAGACGCCAGAGCATGATCCAAACAATATCGTGTTTGTAGGAAGCATGGCCTGGTTTCCCAACCGTGACGGCATCGAGTTCTTTCTGCAGCAGGTGATGCCGCTGGTCAGGCGAAGGATCCCGGAAGCCACCTTCACCATAGTGGGAAAGACGGATTCACTAGCCGTTCCAGCAGGCCTGAGGGAGAATGTTACGCTGACCGGGTTCGTGGAGGATTTGCGCCCATGGGTTCGTCGTGCCGGTGTCTATGTGGTGCCGCTACGCGTTGGTAGCGGCACGCGCCTGAAGCTGCTGGAGGCGATGGCCATGGCCAAGCCGATAGTCTCCACCACCATCGGTTGTGAGGGCGTGGCGGTG
This sequence comes from Gammaproteobacteria bacterium, assembly GCA_011322575.1. GTDB lineage: Bacteria > Pseudomonadota > Gammaproteobacteria > Thiohalospirales > Thiohalospiraceae > DRMK01. Next base: position 190 of record DRMK01000093.1, on the reverse strand, counting down.
GAACACGGCCGGGAGCTGCTCATCGCAGACGAGGCGCGGCATATGGCGCAGGCCATCTGCCAGCTGATGGAGGATCGGGAGCTGGCCTTGCGGCTGGCGCACAATGCGCGTAACAGGGCAGTGGAGCGTTACGACTGGGAACAGCTGGGCGGGCAGTTGCTGGATCTCTATCAGGAGGTGTTGCAGCAGG
>DRMK01000092.1 GCA_011322575.1 Gammaproteobacteria bacterium | reverse complement strand
CGGGATCGGAGGTCATGGCGCGCACCACGTCCACCAGATCCGCCACCACCGCCGAAGCGGTGGGATCGGCCCCGGCCCCGGCGCCGTAGTAGAGGGTGGGGCCCACCGCATCGGCCTGCACCAGCACCGCGTTCATCACCCCGTCCACGTTGGCGATCAGGCGCCGCTGCGGGATCAGGGTGGGGTGGACGCGCAGCTCGACGCCGGCCATGGTTCGCCGCGCGATGCCCAGGTGCTTGATGCGGTACCCCAGCTGCCCGGCATAGTCCACGTCGCTGCCGGTGATGTTCCCGATCCCCTCGGTGAACACCCTGTCGAACTGGAGCGGTATGCCAAAGGCGATGGCCGCCAGGATGGTCAGCTTGTGGGCCGCATCGATCCCCTCCACGTCGAAGGTGGGATCAGCCTCGGCGTAACCGAGCCGCTGCGCCTCGGCCAGCACCTCGCCGAACTCGCGCCCCTTGTCGCGCATCTCGGTGAGGATGAAGTTGCCGGTACCATTTATGATCCCCGCCAGCCACTCGATCCGGTTGCCCGCCAGCCCTTCGCGGATCGCCTTTATGATCGGTATGCCACCCGCCACCGCCGCCTCGAACGCCACCATCACCCCCTGCTGCTGCGCCGCGGCGAAGATCTCGTTGCCGTATTTGGCAATCAGCGCCTTGTTGGCGGTCACTACATGCTTGCCATTGGCGATGGCGCGCATCACCAGCTCCCGCGACAGGGTATCTCCGCCGATCAGCTCCACCACGATGGCCACTGCGGGGTCATCCACCACCCGAAATGGATCATCTGTCAGGGTGATGTTACCGGTATCGCAGATGCGCGGCTTGGACAGATCCCGCGCCGAGGCATGACTGACCACGATGCCGCGTCCGGCGCGGCGGGCGATCTCCTGCGCGTTGCGGGTCAACACATTTACCGTCCCGCCGCCGACGGTGCCCAGACCAAGCAGCCCCACCTTTACCGGATTCACTCCACTCCTCCCAAGAGTTTGTCGCGCTTCATCAACCCGTCCTTTCGAAACATATCCCGGATCCCGCGCACCGCCTGGCGGGTGCGCTGCTCGTTCTCGATGAGGCTGAACCGGACATGGTCATCTCCGTAGTTGCCGAAACCGATCCCCGGCGAGACCGCCACCTTCGCCCCCTGCAGCAGACGCTTGGCAAACTCCAGCGACCCCAGATGGCGGTAGGGTTCCGGGATCGGCGCCCAGACAAACATGGTGGCTTTCGGTTTCTCCACATGCCAGCCGACGGAGTCGAGGCCGTTGCAGAGGGTATCCCGGCGCCGCTGGTACCTGGCCGAGATCTCGCGCACGCACTCCTGCGGCCCCTCCAGCGCCGTTATGGCCGCCACCTGGATGGGTGTGAAGGTTCCATAGTCGAGATAGGACTTCATGCGCGCCAGCGCCTCCACCAGGGTCGGATTGCCACACATGAACCCGATCCTCCAGCCGGGCATGTTGTAGCTCTTGGAGAGGGTGTAGAACTCCACCGCAATCTCCTTGGCCCCGGGAACCTGCAGGATGGAGGGAGCCCGGTAGCCGTCGAACGAGATATCCGCATAGGCGATGTCGTGTACCACCCAGATCTGGTGCTGCCGGGCGATCTCCACCACCTTCTCGAAGAACTCCAGCTCGACGCACTGGGTAGTCGGGTTGCCGGGGAAGTTGAGCACCAGCATCTTCGGCTTGGGCCAGCTGTCGTTGATCGCCTTCTCCAGCTCGGCGAAGAAATCCACCCCCGCCACCAGCGGCACATGGCGGATGTCCGCCCCGGCGATCACGAAACCGTAGGGATGGATGGGATAGGAGGGATTGGGCACCAGCACCGCATCCCCCGGACCGACGGTGGCCAGCGCCAGATGGGCCAGACCCTCCTTGGAGCCGATGGTCACGATCGCCTCGCTATCCATGTCCAGCTCCACGTCAAACCGCTGCCGGTACCAGTTGCAGATGGCGCGGCGCAGGCGCGGGATCCCCCTGGACACCGAATAGCGGTGGGTATCGCCGCGCTGCGCCACCTCCACCAGCTTGTCCACGATGTGAGACGGCGTGGGCTGATCGGGGTTTCCCATCCCGAAATCGATGATGTCCTCACCCCGGGCACGGGCCTTGGCCTTCAGCTCGTTGACTATGTTGAAAACATAGGGGGGCAGGCGCTTGATTCGTGGAAATTCGTCAATCAACTGGGCTTTTCCGGTGCAATCCTGCTCAAAACTGGTAACATTACCGGCGTGCCAACCAGGTGTCAATTTTGGCTCTTCCCCGGCGGGCAAGTACTCTTTCAAGGGGCGCAAGGATGAAGATAGATCTGGAGACAGCCGCCGGCTACACCATCCACTCCTATAGCGAGAGGGAGTTTGTCATCAACGTTCCCCCGGCGATGCAGGCCGGACCAGTGGGCGGAGGAACGCCTTCCGGCGAGCCCGGACAGGAGATCCTCTCCCACAGCCTGGTGGTAATGCCCGACAGGCTGCTGCGCGACTGGCCGCCCGGCAGCCTGGAACAGCTCACAGTTGAGCATCTGGAGATGGTCGCCCGGCTGGATCCGGAGCTGGTGCTGCTCGGGCTTGGCAAACGGCTGCGGTTTCCCGATCCCGGCCTGGTAGCGCCCCTCTTCAGGCGCAACATCGGGGTAGAGTACATGAACACCCCTGCCGCCTGCCGCACCTACAACTTCCTGGCCTCGGAGGGACGCAGGGTGGCCGCCGCTATCCTGATCGCATAGCCCATACGATCAGTAGCACCAGCGCCAGAACCAGGCCCAATTCGATCGCCGCAATCCACATTACAGATCCCATCCGCGCAGTTCGGGAACCGGGCGCGGTTCAACCCGAAGCCCGACCCCTGCCAGGATCCGGAGTATACGCCAAAATGGGCGGTGATTGCGGAAAACAGGGCTGAACAGATGATCCAGGCGCGACAGGATGCGCTATGCTTTGTTGCAGGGTATCTTTCCGCAATCGAGGGAGTAGAAGGGGTTTTTGCGGTTTACGCCTTCCAGTTGTGCACCCCCCGGCTTTCAGGAAACAGGCATGCAGCAAACCCGTATCTCACTGGCCCACGGCAACGGCGGTCGCCTGATGCGCGAGCTGATCGAGGAGCTATTCGCCCGCCATCTTGCCAATCCGGAGCTGAACCTGCAGGCCGACGCCGCACCGCTGCCGTTGGGCGGAGGGGAGCTGCTGTTCACCACCGACGGCTTCATCGTTCAGCCACTCGAATTCCCCGGTGGCGACATCGGCTCCCTCGCAATCCACGGTACCTGCAACGACCTGGCGGTGGCGGGCGCGAAACCGGAATACCTTGCCCTTAATGTCTTCCTTGAAGAGGGAATGGCCATCGAGCAACTGGAGCGCCTTATGGGTTCCCTCGCCCGGACTGCCAGGGAGTGTGAGGTGAGCGTGGTTGCCGGAGACACCAAGGTACTGCCCCACGGAGAGGGAAGCGGCCTCTACCTGGCCACCACCGGCATCGGTATCCGCCTTCCCGGCCCTCCCCTGGGAATGAACCGGATTCGACCAGGAGACCATCTGGTGGTGAGCGGGCCGGTGGGCGATCACGGCACGGCGGTGATGCTGGCCCGTGAACAATTCGGGCTGCGCGGCGATCTCCGCTCCGACGCCGCCTCCGTGCTACCGCTGACGCGCGCCGCACTGGCCTTCGAAGGTCTCCGCTTCATGCGCGACCCCACCCGTGGCGGACTGGCCACCGTCTGTCACGAGATAGGCCGCGAAACAGGCCTCGACATCCGTCTCCAAGAGACACGGATTCCCGTGCGGGATCCGGTGAACGCCGTGTGCGAGATCCTCGGCTACGACCCCCTGTTCCTGGCCTGCGAGGGCCGTGTGGTCGCCGTCGTGGCGCCGGAGCAGAGCGAAACCTTGCTACGGCGCTGGCGCTCCCTGCCGCAAGGAGAAGAGGCTGCAATCATCGGCGAGATGGTAACCGGCAAGGGCCGCCTCCTGCTACAAACCAAACTGGGCGGAGAACGCCTGCTGGACGAGCTGGAGGAGGACCCGCTGCCACGGATCTGCTAGTACTCTTTCAAGGTAATAAATTAGGATTCAGCGTCCCTGTGGTGTTCCGCGGCAAGGCGCAGTGCGCAGGCAATGGTTGTTCCATTGTCAAGCACTGCAACGCCGCAGCGGAACACCACAGGGACGCCCGAAGGGTTGGTCTGTCAGCGTCCATGGCGGCGTTGCTCCTCTTGCAAAGGGCGACGGCCATTCGCTGCGAGGAGCGCCTTGCCCTGAACGCTGACAGACCAACTGAATCCTAATTTATTACCT
>DRMK01000091.1 GCA_011322575.1 Gammaproteobacteria bacterium | reverse complement strand
ACCGATTTCATCGGCCGGGGTGTTTGCCTAGATTATCGAACGCCCACGGCTTCTCTGAAGGGCAGCAGACAAATTGATGAACAGGGCTTTAAAGGTCTGGATTGGACGCTATCTGGAGGACCGCAGGCTACCCGCGCTGCAGGGGTCGGTGGTGGATCTGGATGAGCTGTACCGGCAGGACGATCCTTTCGAGCAGCTAAGCGAATTCATCCTTCGCGACCCGGGAGTGGCCTCTTTCCTGTTGAGCACCGCCAATGGAGTCCATCATCAACATTTCGGCATGCCGGTAACCACTGTGGAGCATGCCGCCATGATGTTGGGGCTCAACCGTATGGAGACCATCCACAGACAGCTACCCGTGATCGATCCGGAGCACTGCAGTGAGCAAGAAAAGATGCTGGTGAAGATCTACAGCAGGGCCTGGCATGCCTCCTGCCAGGCCATGATATGGTCCCGCCTGCGCGTCGACATGGTACCCGGTGAAGTGTCCTTGGCCACGCTGCTGCGCGGCGTGGGAGAGATGGCGGTATGGGCGTTCCAGCCCGACAAGGCGGCGGAGGTGGAGGAGGAACTAATCCACGACGAGGGGGAGCGGATACGGGAGGGTGCCCAGAAGCGGGTACTGGGGTTCAGCTATGATGCGCTCAGCGCCGCGCTGGCAAGAGAGTGGAAACTGCCGCTACTGGTACACGAGTCTCTCGATCCGGAAAACTCTTCCCGGCCACGTATCAGAATCATCTTGCTGGCGCTGCGGGTCGCACGCCTGGCCGAGCGGGGGTGGTATTCGCCCCAGATGAACAGCGCCATCGAGGAGGTTGCCGGCGTGCTGCATATGTCCCGGGCAGAGATGACCAGCATCGTGCATCGGGCGGCGGTGAGCGCGGCCCGGGCCCATCGGACCTTTGCCGTTGTTCCGGCGGCGGCCCGTCTGCTCTTTGAACCGGCCCCTGCGCCGGTACATGATTCCGCGCGTTCGACAGGCACCACCAGGTCCGCAGTTACTGCGCCGGAGCGTTGCCGAGAGCAGGCCGGTTTGACGCCGAAGCTTGAAATCTACCGCCAATCCCGGGAGCGACTGGAGCAGATTGAGGATCTGCAGCCTACCGTACCCACCATCGTCAGGCAGGCGTTGCGCGGAATCCATGAAGGGATCGGTATGCACCGGGCGGTGTATGCCAGCTGCGCCCCGGATGGGGAGAGCCTGAAGGTTCGTGCAGTGCATGGCTGCGAAGGGGGCACCGGATTCGGGCCGCCCCACCTGGTGCTGCAGCCTCCCAATCTGTTTACGCGCATGATGGAGAAACCGACGAGCATCTGGATCAATGACGCCAACCGCGCCAAGCTGCGTTATCTGCTACCTGCCAGCTTGCTGGAGCTTCTCGGTTGCGACAGTTTTTTCGCCAGATCGATATTCATCGATGGTCGCCCGGAGGGGCTGTTCTACTGCGACTGCCACCAGGCGCCGGAGCTGCTTAGCGAGGAGCGCTACCGGATGTTCTGTGAGTTGTGCGACAGCGCGGCAGATGCCATAAAAAGGCTCACCCTGGCCCACAGCCCGCCGATGCATCAAACTCAGGAGACAGGACTGGATGGCACTGCCTGAAGCTACCCTGGACTCGGCGCGCCAGCTTCTGGAGCGCTCCATCATGCGCCATTCCGGGCAGCCGGTTGGCACCCTGGCAGCGCTGGATCCGGCGCTGGTGGCCCCCAACTACGCCGAGTGCTTCATCCGTGACTTCATTCCGTCGGCCTTCGTTTACCTGCTGGAGGGAAAGCCCGATATCGTGCTCAACTTCCTCAACATGGTGCTGGATCTGCGCGCCCAGCAGCCCATCATTCTCGGCCACGAGCGCGCGCCGGGGCTGATGCCCGCCAGTTTCCGTATTCCCAACGACAGCGGCGACGAGATGCCCATCGCCGATTTTGGAGACCGCGCCATCGGACGGGTGGCCCCGGTGGACTCGGCCCTCTGGTGGACCCTGCTGCTGCGCGCCTACGTGGTCGCCACCGGTGACCTGGAGCTGGCTCATAGTCCCCGGTTCCAGGAGGGGCTGCGTGCCAACCTGCAGCTTTACCTCAAGGAGAACTTCGAGACCTCCCCTTCCCTTCTGGTGCCGGATGCCTCCTTCATGATAGATCGTCGCATGGGGGTCCATGGCCACCCCCTGGAGATCCAGGCGCTGTTCTACGGCATGCTCTACACCACTCAGGAGCTGCTGCTGCCCGTGGAGGAGAACCGCTACCTGCTGACCATGTGCAAGAAGCGGATGCAGACGCTGCGCTCCTACGTGCGCATCTACTACTGGCTGGACAGCGAACGGCTCAACGAGATCCACCGTTTCCAGAGCGAGGAGTTCGGTCACGATGTCACCAACATCCTCAACATCTACCCCGAATCCATTCCGGGATGGATCGACGGCTGGCTGCCGCGCGCGGGCGGCTATCTGCTGGGCAACCTGGGACCGAGCCGCATAGATTTCCGGCTGTTCACGTTCGGTAATCTGCTCTCCATCCTGTTTGGCCTGGCCACCAGCCAGCAGGCAGCTCGTATCATGCAGCTCTTCGAGCTGCGCTGGGAGGAGCTGATTGGGGAGATGCCGCTCAAGATCTGCTACCCCGCAGTGGAGGGTGAGGAGTGGGCCTACACCACCGGAAGCGATCCCAAGAACCGCCCCTGGTCCTACCATAACGGCGGGCACTGGCCCTGTCTGCTGTGGGCGTTCACCGGCGCCGCCTTGCGCACCGGGCGGCGGGATCTGGCGGAGCGTGCCCTGGCCATCGCCGCCCCGCGCCTGGAGCAGGACCAATGGGCGGAGTACTACGACGGCAGGCGCGGCAGCCTGATCGGGCGGCGCGCCAACCTGATGCAGGTGTGGAGCGCGGCTTCAGTGCTCATCTCCCACCACCTGCTGGAGGATCCCGCTGCTTGCACCCTGTTCGATGCCTTTATGCTGCGTGACGAGTGCCCGGAAACGGGGGTTTCCTTGCGCAGGGCGAAAGCCGGGCAGAACGATCCTGACACCAGTATCATAATGCCACGGCCCGCAGCCAGCCCGAATGCGTAAACTGGCCATGGCTCATGCCATAGTCAAGTTCCCCGGGCAGCACACAGTGGGAGATGCTGAACGGTGTGGACAGAAATCATCAGGTGAGGCACAATGGGGCGTTACCGGCCGGTTTCCGGGATGTCCCGGGTAGATTTGCAGAGAACGAGGAAAGCTGCCGTAATGCCCAAAGAAGACAGTATCGAGATGGAAGGCAAGGTGATCGAAACCCTGCCCAACACCATGTTTCGCGTCCAGCTGGAGAATGGCCATATCGTAACGGCGCACATCTCCGGCAAGATGCGCAAGCACTACATCCGCATCCTGACCGGTGACGAGGTCACGGTCGCCCTCACCCCTTACGATCTCACCAAGGGGCGCATCACCTACCGCAAGCGCTAGCCCGGACATCTCCGCCCGGCCGCTGAAACTCCCTGTAGTCAAGAGAAATATCCGCGTAACTGTTCACATCACCCCCGAAATCCGCTATTTCTGCGTT
>DRMK01000090.1 GCA_011322575.1 Gammaproteobacteria bacterium | reverse complement strand
GGGAATATGTAGCAAAACAAAGGGAAGAAAGGGTAAAAAAAGCGCGACAGGAGAGCCGCGCATCAAAATACCACCCAAGGGGGGGGGTAGAAACCTGGTTTTGGATGGCCGCTTTTATCCCCACACGTCACCTCTCCTTGAAGCTGCATATTTGAGAATTGCGCCAGGAACCGGCGACGCGGCTGATTCACCCGCGTGGGTGTCAGGGGGAACACATCGCGGGAAATGCTAACACAAATTCCCACAATTATTCAAATATATTTATTTAGATTGTTGTTGTTTTGCTAATGTATTTTCGCTGGGCAAGCGATGCCAACCGGTTTCCACAGCACCACGGAGCCGCCTCAAACGCCCGTGGAAGAAGTGGTCAGCGTCCGCCATCAGCCGCAGCAGGGGACGTGGCTGCTGTCGCTGCAGCCACTCCAGCACGGCCTCGGGATCCACCGTCTCGTCACGTCCCCCCTGGATCACCATCCAGGGCACCGTGACCGGTGCCAGGTGGCGAAAATCGAACAGGGGCACGGGAGGGGCTACCAGCAACAGACGCTCTGCCTGCACCACCGGCTGGGCGCGCAACGCCACATAAGCTCCAAACGAAAAACCAGCCACCCACAGCGGTACAGCCGGGTTTCGCCTCCGCAGCCAACTGGCGATTGCGGCGAGATCGTCAGCCTCTCCCCTGCCGTGGTCAAACTTCCCTTCGCTCGAGCCCACTCCGCGAAAATTGAACCGCAGGACCGTTCCACCCATCCCGTTGAAGGTCTCGGAAAGGGTGTGAATCACCTTGTTGGCCATACTGCCGCCAAACAGGGGATGGGGATGACAGAGGATCGCCACCGCACCTTCCCCCCGCGGGCCCGCCGGGTATGAGATGGATACCTCGATATTACCGGCCGGACCTTGCAGAAACAGCTCTTCGCCGCCGCATGGCGCCTCCTCCAGCCCGTCGTAGAGATGATCCTGCCGCAACAGGGTGGAATCGAACTCGCTGGTCACGGGAAAGCTCAGATTCGGAGGCGGCTCACCGGGCGCCCGTTACAAAGATGCTCCGTTATGATTTCGTCGATATCCGCCCGGTTCTGGTAGCGATACCACACCGCTTCCGGATAGATCACCAACACCGGCCCCTCTGCGCAACGGTTCATGCAGCCGGCGGTGTTCACGCGCACATTCCCCGGGATAGCATCGCCCAGTTCGCCGATGCGCTGTTTGGCATAGTCCCGCAGCTGTGGAGCCGAAGAGTCACCGCAGCATGGACCTCCGTCGCTGCGCGTATTGACACAGAAAAAGAGGTGATACTTATAATATGACTCATCCACGATTATCTCCTCCAGATCGCTGATCCAAACGTAACCAACCAGACAACCCCCGTCGCCACAAGTCTGCTCGCCACGGGCGCCAGTAACGCGCCCGATGAACAAACGCGCAACAGTCGGCATTCTAAATCAATAAGTTAGATACTGCAACAACAGATGTGTGCCGCGCAGCGCGCCTCGGACCGGGCTGCTCCCGCGGCTCCCCCGCTACCTTTGCTCGCCCCGTGCCCCCCTCCTGACATAGACGGTACAGCAGGCCACCAACCGGTCAATCCGCACTCCGACCCTGGACGGCACCGTTGAAACTTGTTGTAGTATCGAGCCTGATGACCACACTACTTCCCGCCAGAAACAGATACGAAACGGTTATTGCCGGAGCAGTTTACCAGCGTCCTCTATGAAACCAAATCCACAAGAGTTTCCGGAAGAGAAGGCGGACCGCTGCGTCATGTGTGGTCTGTGCCTGCCATACTGCCCCACTTACGGCCTGTTCAAGCTGGAGAGCGAATCGCCGCGCGGGCGTATCGCACTGATGCGCGCCCTGGCTAAGGGAGATCTCCTCCCGGACGTGCAACTTCGGAAGCATCTGGACCATTGCCTGCTTTGCCGCGCCTGTGAAACTGCCTGCCCTGCCGGCGTACCGTTCGGGGAACTCATGGACACTACCAGGACGCTGCTTGCGAAGCCGAATCAACAACCATCAACCACGGCCGGCAACCTGCAACGCCTCTCCTCCGCGCTGTATATCTACCGGCGGAGCGGCTTGCAAAGAGTGGCGCGAGCGTTGAGGTTACCGCAGCTGTTTGGCCTGCACCGTCTGGAGCGCTTGCTGCCATCATCAGTCGGGAGGAGGGAGCTTCGGGAGTACTACGCGGCGCACGGGAAACAAAAGGGAACGGTTGGCCTGTTCACCGGCTGTACCGGGGCGGTACTGGATGGAGAGACTCTGGCCGCGACAGTAACACTACTGACCAGGCTCGGCTACAACGTGATCATACCCAAGGGACAGGTGTGCTGCGGAGCCCCACAGCGGCATGGAGGACTCCCAGACCAGGCGCGCAGCAAGGCGCTGGAGAACATTGCCGCCTTCCCGCTGGAGCAGCTGGATGCGCTCGTCCACGTGGCCAGCGGCTGCGGCTCCGAGCTTCTGGAATACAACAGAATCACCGGGCTCGATCCGGAGCAGTGCGACCGGGCTGCCCTGCTATCCAGCAAGGTAGTGGAGATCTGCGCTTTTCTCGCCAACTCCAGATGGCCCGAGAATCTTCTCCTGGATCCGCTGGAGTGCGACGTGGCGCTACACACCCCGTGCAGCCAGAGACGGGCCTTT
>DRMK01000089.1 GCA_011322575.1 Gammaproteobacteria bacterium | reverse complement strand
CGGCGCCACGCTCGAGGATCTGCACTTTCCTCCCGATGAGCTGTTCCGCAGCCTGCACCCTTATGCCGATCCCTTGCAGTTCATTGCCGAGAGCCCGCATTTCGCCCGCCTCAAGCAGGGCTATGAGGAGGACATGGCCAGGGGGCGCCAGCTGCGCCCCGAGCTGGAGACGGAGCGGCATGCCGTCTATCTGCTACCCGCCGAACCCTGGGCGCGGCGCGTCAGGGGGGTGCTGGGCAACCAGCTGGCGCGCCAGGCGCCGCAGCGGGCCCACGCCCTGCTGACCCGGCTGCCGGAAGGGGGGTTCGTGGTCAGCGTGCGCGCCCCTCTGGCCAACCGTGAAGGGGCCGACGAGCTGTGCCGGCAGTTTCCCGGTGGTGGTGGCCGCAAGGCGGCGGCCGGAATCAACCATCTGCCCGAGCAGCAGCTGGACCGTTTCATGGAGCTGTTTCGGAAGAGTTTCACCTGATCATGGAGTGGGAGGCCTGGTTTACCCTGGCGGTGGTGGCCATCTCCTTCCTGCTATTGGCCTATCGCGGCGGCGCGCCGGATGTCATTCTGCTGGGGGCGCTTACCATCCTGCTGGTGAGCGGGGTTCTGACGCCCCACGAGGCGCTGGCCGGCCTGGCCAACGAGGGGATGGTCACGGTGGGCGTGCTCTACGTGGTGGTGAGTGGCCTGCGCGAGACCGGCAGTATCGCCTGGATCGCCCAGAACCTGCTGGGGCGCCCCAAATCGGTGTCCGAAGCGCAACTCAGGGTAATGGCGCCGGTGGCCGGTCTGAGCGCGTTTCTGAACAACACCCCGGTGGTGGCCATCTTCATCCCCGCCATTCGCGACTGGGCGCGTCGCAACCGGCTATCGGTATCCCGGCTCATGATTCCGCTCAGCTACGCCGCCATTGCCGGGGGAACCTGCACCCTGATTGGCACCAGCACCAACCTGGTGGTCAACGGCCTGCTCATGGAGCAGGCGGGGATGGACGGCCTGGGAATGTTCGAGCTGAGCTGGATCGGCCTGCCCCTGGTGGCCGCGGTGCTGCTGTTCGTGGTCGCCACCAGCGGATGGCTGCTCCGGGAGCGGGTACCGGTGATCGACCAGTTCGCCGATGTCCGCGAGTACACCGTGGAGATGGAGGTGGAGCCCAACAGCGCGCTCTCCGGCAAGAGCATAGAGGATGCAGGACTGCGCCAGCTGCCCGGCCTCTACCTGGTGGAGATCGAACGCAACGGCCAACCGATCACCGCGGTATCGCCCCACGAGCGGCTGCAGGACAACGATCGGCTGGTGTTTGCCGGAATCGTGGACTCGGTGGTGGATCTGCAGAAGATCCGCGGCCTGAAGCCCGCTACCAACCAGGTGTTCAAGCTGGACTCGCCGGACGAGGAGCGCACCCTGGTGGAGGCGGTGCTGTCCGACAGCTCGCCCCTGATTGGCAAGAGCGTGCGCGACGGGCGGTTCCGCACCCGTTACGATGCCGCCATCATCGCGGTGGCGCGCAACGGGCGCAAGATCCGCGACAAGATCGGCGACATCGTGCTGCACCCGGGAGACACCCTGCTGCTGGTCTGCCACCCCCACTTCGTGGAGCAGCAGCGCAACTCGCGGGACTTTTTCCTGATCAGCCGCCTGGACGACTCGCGGCCGCTGCGCCACGAGCGGGCCACCATAGCCATGGCGATCCTGGTGGCCATGGTGTTGAGCGTGGTGCCGGGCTGGCTGACCATCTTGGAGGCGGCGCTGCTGGCGGCGGGGGGTATGCTGGTGACCCGCTGCACCAGCGCCTCCCTCGCGCGCGCCGCGGTGGACTGGCAGGTTCTGATAGTGATCGCCGCCTCGTTCGGGATTGGCATCGCCCTGCAGAACACCGGGGCCGCCGCCGCAGTCGCCGACGGCCTGGTATCGCTCGCCAACGGGGTCCCCTGGCTGGCGCTGGCGCTGATATTCGTCGCCACCGCCCTGTTCAGCGCCCTGGCCACCAACAACGCCGCCGCCGTGCTGATGTTTCCCATCGCCCTGCTCACCGCACAGCGGCTGGAGACCGATCTGCTGCCGTTTGCCATCACCATCATGATCGCCGCCTCGGCCAGCTTCGCCACCCCCATCGGCTACCAGACCAACCTGATGGTGTTCGGCCCCGGCGGGTACCGCTTCTCCGACTACCTGCGCATCGGCATTCCCCTGACCGTGCTGGTGGGTTTGCTGACCACCGCGCTGGTGCCGCTGATCTGGCCGTTTCGCTGAATAAGTCGTAAACTTCCGTAACTCACCGATGGACAAGCGGGTTTGGCGATGGGAAAAATCATAAAGATCGTAGTCTCCCTGCTGGTTGCGGCGCTTCTGCTGCTGGTGGTTGCCGCCGTGGTGCTGCCGCTGCTGATCGATCCCAACGACTTCCGTGACGAGATCTCCACGCTGGTGGAGAAGCAGACCGGGCGCAAGCTGCAGATAGAGGGGGAGATCGGCTTCTCCGTGTTCCCCTGGCTGGGGATCGAGCTGGGGGCCATGGAGCTAAGCAACGCCCCCGGTTT
>DRMK01000088.1 GCA_011322575.1 Gammaproteobacteria bacterium | reverse complement strand
GATCCCCGCCTGTTCGCCCTCTACTTCCGTCACATGGCGCAGGAGCTGGGGGTCTCTCTGGAGCAGCTGATGGCGCTGGGCCGCAAGGACCCCGCCGATACCGGCGAGCCCTTCAACATGGCCTGGCTGGCGGTTCGGGGCGCCGGTGCGGTCAACGGAGTGAGCCGCCTGCACGGCGCGGTGAGCCGCCGTATCTTTCAGCCCCTGTTCCCCCGCTGGCCGCGGTCCGAAGTGCCGGTGGGACACGTCACCAACGGGATCCATGTGCCGAGCTGGGACTCCGCCGCTGCCGATGCGCTCTGGACCAGGGCCTGTGGCAAGGCGCGCTGGCGGGGCACCATGGAGTCGCTGGAGCGGGATCTGCGCCGCACCGGTGGCGAGGAGCTGTGGGCATTCCGCTGTGAGGGACGGCGCCGCCTGGTGGAGTATCTGCGCCAGCGCCTGGAGCGCCAGCATCGCGAACGTGGCGCCAGCCGCGCAAGGATCCGGGAGAGCCGGGCGCTGCTGGATCCGGACGCCCTCACCCTGGGGTTTGCGCGCCGGTTCGCGGAGTACAAGCGCCCCAATCTGCTGCTGCACGATCCGCGCCGGCTGGCCCGGCTGCTCACCGATCGGGATCGGCCGGTGCAGCTGGTCATCGCCGGCAAGGCCCATCCTCGGGATCAGGCGGGCAAGCATTTGTTGCGCCAGTGGTATGAGTTCATGGAGAGCGACGCCATGTACGAACGGGTGGTGTTCGTGGAGGATTACGACTTGGGCGTGGCCGCCATGCTCACCCAGGGGGTGGATGTCTGGATCAACACCCCGCGCCGCCCCTGGGAGGCCAGCGGCACCAGCGGCATGAAGGTGCTGGTCAACGGGGGACTCAACCTTTCGGAACTGGATGGATGGTGGGCGGAGGCCTATGCACCGGAGCTGGGCTGGGCGCTGGGTGACGGCCGGGAGCACGGCGCCAGCGCCGCGTGGGACGCAGAGGAGGCGGAGCAGCTCTACCGGGTGCTGGAGCAGGAGGTGGTCCCCTGTTTCTACCGCCGCGACGAGCAGGGGCTGCCGGTGGAGTGGATCAGCCGCATGTACGAGAGCATGGGGCGGCTGACCTCCCGCTTCTCCTCCAACCGCATGATCCGCGAGTACACCGAGCGCTACTACCTGCCCCTCGCCGAGGCCTATCGCAAGCGCAGCGCGGATCCGGCCGTGGCGGAGGAGCTGGAGCAGTGGTACGACCATCTGCGCCGTCACTGGCAGTGGCTCCACTTTGGCAACGTCAGCTGCAGCCGCGACGGTGACCGGTACCGGTTCGAGGTGCAGGTCTATCTGGACGAGGTTCCTGCGGAGGCGGTGAGCGTGGAGCTGTATGCGGAACCTCTGGATGGGGAAGAGCCCCTGCGCACCCCCCTGGAGCGCGCCGCCCCTCTGGCCGGCAGCGCCAACGCCTGGAGCTATACCGGCAGCGTACCCGCCGACCGTCCGGCGCACCATTTTACCCCGCGCATCGTCCCGGCCCATCCGCTGGCGGCGGTGCCGCTGGAGGCGGAGATGATCCTCTGGTACCGCTGAGCGCGCCTGCCGTCCCCGCTACTGCCGCGAAGCCCGGGAACAGGGAAGCTCCAGAAACTGCAGTACGGACTGCGGCTCCTTTTCCAGAGCGATGGTCTCGCCGTTTTTGACCGAGGCGATCTCCACCACCGCCAGCAGTTCGTATCCTTCCCGAGCCGCCGGTTGGGCTTCCACGATCTTCCCTGTATCCCGTCCCTCGCCGGCCAGCCGCAGCGGTTCGCCCGGCTGCGGAGACGCGGCG
>DRMK01000087.1 GCA_011322575.1 Gammaproteobacteria bacterium | reverse complement strand
AGGACATGGTGGTGCTGCCAGGCATCGGGACAGTGAGCCGTTTCGCCGGGGTCCTGGTGATAGGGGTATCGCTGTTTGCGGCGCTCTATCTCCAGCGGATCCGGGTGCACCTGCTCAATCTGGCCATGTTTCTGTTCTGGGCCTGGGGCACCGCTTCCTATCTGTGGAGCGTGAATCCGGAAGGCACGATTACCAATATCATCAGCTACTTCCAGATCATGCTGATGATGTGGCTGATCTACCAGTGGAGCGTGCGGCCGGAACAGATTGCGGGATTCCTGGCGGCCTACGTGCTGGGGTGTTTCGTGTCGGTGGGGGCGACGATCTATGCCTATCTCTACCATATAGAGAGTGCCTATCAGCGGTTCGCGGCTGCGGGTTTCGATCCCAACGATCTGGCGGTGATCATCTCCCTGGGGATCCCGATGGCGGGCTACCTGGCTACAGGCAAGGGCCATGCGGCGCTATTGTGGCTCTGGCGTGGCTATCCGCTGCTGGCGCTTGGTGTGGTGTTTCTGACCGGTTCCCGAACCGGGTTTCTGGTGGCGCTGCTGGGTTGCAGCTACATGATCTGGTCATATCGGGATCTGTCTGCGCAGAGCAGACTGGTTCTTCCGTTTCTGGGAGGGATCGCAATCCTGTTTCTGCTGCCTCACATTCCGGTGGACTCGTTGGAGCGGATCCATACCATAGGCAGCGCCGTTTCCTCCGGAGATCTCAACTACCGGACCAGGATCTGGGCCGGCGCCCTGGAGGTATTGGGTAATGCCTCCTGTTCCGGGCTGGGGGTGATCTGGGGAACTGGATGGGATGGCTTTCCCGTCGCCGTTACGCCCTACATCGGGGAGCCGTACGTCTCCCACAACGCCTATCTTTCCATACTGGTGGAGGTGGGGGTGGTGGGATTCACCCTGTTTGCGCTGGTGGTGGCGGTGGTACTATGGCGGGTATCCGCAATGCCGCGCCGGGAGCGGATCCTTTGGCTTACCCTGCTGGCCATGTGGGCAACGGGTGCCCTGGTGCTGAACTGGGAATTTCGCAAGGAGACCTGGTTCCTGTTCGCCCTCGCTGTTACCCATGCCGTATTGCTGGATGAGAGCGATACAAGGGAGGAAAGGCCGGTTGGCGCGGGATACGTGCCGGCCGCAGGCCGAAATGGAGAGGCTGGTCATGGATAGACGGCATGGATTTGTGTCGGGCGGAGAGGTCAACGCTTGCCGCTGCCCTCAGGTGGTGTGGGGGTGATGGCTGGCAGAGAGGCGTGGGGCAGGATCGCCCTATTCATCCCCTCGCTGACGATCGGTGGTGCCGAGCGGGTTACCGTCAACCTGGCGGGAGGAATGGCGGCGCGGGGTCTGGATGTCGATCTGGTCATGGTGACCTCCAGGGTTCCAACGGCCATCGGCGACATTCCGGACAGGGTGCGGCTCATCGATCTCGATGCGGGGCGGGCCCTGTTCAGTCTGCCACGGCTAATCGGCTACCTGCGCCGGGAGAGGCCGGCGGCACTGCTCTCCGCGCTCGAGCACACCAACGTCATGGCGTTGCTGGCGGCGCGTCTGGCGGGGGTTGATACCCGCGTGGTGGTGAGCGTGCACACCACACTGAGCCGCGATACCGAGGACTCCCACCTGCTGCGGGCACGTATCTTTCCGCGCCTGGTGCGCTGGCTCTACCCCTGGGCGAGCGGCGTGGTGGCGGTGTCGGCGGCGGCGCGGGAGGATCTGCTGATCACCGCCGGCCTGGAGCCGTCATCGGTGCGGGTCATCCTGAACCCGGTGGTTACCCCGCAGATGTTCCGGAAGGCGGCGGCGTCGCTGTCGCATCCCTGGTTCGCAACGGGGCAGCCGCCGGTGATCCTGGGGATCGGGCGCATGGTAAGCGCCAAGAACTTCGCCCTGCTGATCCGCGCCTTTGCCCGCCTGCGCCGGCAGCGAGTGGCACGCCTGATGATCCTGGGTGACGGGGAACTGCGTGGCGAGATGCAGGAGCTGGCCACGGAGCTCGGGATCACTGCCGACGTGCAGCTGCCAGGCTTTTCCGACAACCCGTATGCCTATCTTTCACGGGCGGCTCTGTTCGTGCTCTCTTCCAGTTACGAAGGCCTGCCCACCGTGCTCATCGAGGCCCTGGCGCTGGGTGTCCCGGTGGTCTCCACGGACTGCCCCAGTGGCCCGGCAGAGATCCTCCAGGGGGGGCGCTTTGGAGAGCTGGTTGCGGTTGGGGACGAGCAGGGTCTGGCCGATGCCATGCTGCGCGCCCTGCAGCGGCCCCGCGCTGCGGAAGATAGCGTGGCAGCATGGCAGCCGTACCAGCTGGACGGGGTAGTGCGGCAATACCTGGAGCTGCTGCTGCCCGATTCGGGGGGCTGACGCGGCCATGGCGCGGGTGCTGGTCCTGGGTAGTTTTGCTGACTCCCTTGTTCTGTTTAGGGGTCCGCTGCTGACGGAGATGGTGCGCCGGGGTCACCAGGTGTACGCTTGCGCCCCCGGCGCATCTGCCGAATTGCGCCGGAAACTTTCTGCAATGGGGGTTGTCTATTGCGACGTCGCCCTGCAGCGCACCGGCACGAATCCACTACAGGATCTGCGCACCATACTGGAGCTGATCAGGTTATGCAGGCGTATCCGGCCAGAGCTATTTCTAGGGTATACCATCAAGCCGGTGCTGTACGGTTCCCTGGCGGCCAGAGTTGCCGGAGTGGCGCGGCGCTACTCGATGATCGAGGGGCTAGGCTTCACCTTCATGGGAAGCGGCCTGAAAAGCCGTCTGCTGGGTGCCGTTACCAACCGGATGTACCGGCTGGCGTTGGGATACAATGAGAAGGTTTTCTTTCTCAATCCCGATAACCTGGAACTGTTTCTGAAGCGGCGTTTGCTGCGGCATGAGGGGCAGGCTGTGATGCTGAACGGTATCGGCGTGGATCTGGAGCGATTCAGGCCGGCGCCGTTTCCGCAGCGTATATCCTTCCTGCTGATAGCACGCCTGCTGAAGGACAAGGGAGTGCGGGAGTACGCGGCGGCGGCGCGGCACATCCGGCGCCGCCACCCTGCTGTTTCATTTCGGCTGGTGGGATGGATTGACCGGGACAATCCCGATACCATAGACGAAAAGGAGCTCGAGTCCTGGGTCGATAGTGGCGATATAGAGTTTGTTGGCCGGCTGGATGACGTGCGTCCGGCGCTGCGGCAGTGTTCTGTCTATGTGCTTCCCTCCTATCACGAGGGGATGCCGGTAAGCGTGCTCGAGGCTATGGCCATGGGGCGCCCTGTCATCACCACCGATGCCCCCGGCTGTCGCGAGACGGTGCATCATGGAGAGACCGGAATGATGGTTCCGGTAGCGGACGTGGATGCGCTCGTTCGGGCCATGGAGTATTTTATCCAGAGGCCAGATGAGGTGGAGCGCTGTGGCCGTGCTGGCAGGATGCTGGCGGAGCAGAGATTCGATGTTCACAAGGTCAATGCGGTGATGTTGCACAATATGCGGTTGGGGGGAGATGATGAGATCATGGATTAAACGGACAGCCCTGATGCTGTCGTGGACGGTTACCCTGGGATGGACGGCGTTTATCGTCTATCTGTTGTTGAAGCATGGTAACGCGCCTTCCGCTCCCTTTCTGGCATCCTTCTTCAGGATGGACTTCTCGCGTGAGGAGCTGCGTGAGGCGGTGGGCCATTTCGCCATGTTTGGTACTCTTACGCTGCTCTGGTGGAGCACCCTCATTCAGCACTACTCGGTGCGCTACGCGCTGTTGGCTACCGTGATGATAGCCGTTCTGCTGGGAACGGGAACCGAGCTGGGTCAGTACTTCGTGGCTCGCAGTTCCGTCATTCTGGATCTGGTGGCCAATTTTGCCGGGATCACCGTCACCATGCTCTGCTTGCAATTCATAGTCTCCCGGCAGGGCGGTTTAGTTGCCGCTAGGGACAGCGGCAGATATCTGAGATAGCAGCTTTTCACGGCCATGTTCAGGGAGCGAACCGTTTCGGAGCTGCGTGATCGTCTCCGGGAGTGGCGCAAGGCCGGCGAACGGATCGCCCTGGTGCCCACCATGGGAAATCTGCATGCCGGGCACATGGCGCTGGTAACCCGCGCCAGGGAGCTGGCGCGGCGAGTCGTAGTGACCATTTTTGTCAATCCTACCCAGTTTGGTCCTGGGGAGGACTACTCCTCCTATCCTCGCACCCTGGACCGGGATGCCGCCATGCTGGAGCGGGCAGGGGCGGATCTGCTGTTCATCCCCGCGGTGGAAGAGATCTACCCTTCGGGCCTGAGTGATGGCACGGTGGTAGAGGTGCCGGTAGTGTCGGACGGGCTGTGCGGAGCGGCGCGCCCGAGGCATTTTCGTGGAGTGGCCACAGTGGTGGCCAAGCTGTTCAACTGCGTGCAGCCGGATGTGGCCCTGTTCGGGGAGAAGGACTACCAGCAGTTGCTGGTGATTCGCAAGATGGTCCGGGATCTGCTTGTGCCGCTGGAGATCGTGGCGGTGCCGACGGTACGGGAGCCGGACGGCCTGGCGCTCAGCTCGCGCAACGCCTATCTGACCCCCGAGCAGCGGGAACGGGCGCCCCTGCTGTACCGTACCCTCGTGGAGGGACGGGAGCGGATTCGGGCCGGGGAGCGCGACTATGCGGAGCTGGAGTCTTGGGCGCGCAGGGAGCTTGAGGGAGCCGGTTTCCAACCTGACTACTGGGAGGTGCGCGCGGCGGCAGATCTGGGGGTTCCCGGGGAGGGGGAGCGTCGTCTGGCTATCCTGGGCGCCGCTTGTCTGGGCCGTGCCAGGCTGATTGACAATATATTGTTCGACTTGTGATTCAACCGGTTATCTCACTCTGTTATATCTATTTAGTGCCTGTTTCCATTGAAATAATCTCCTGAATCCCTCATAATAGGCGATCCGGGCCGCCGGTCCGCTTCGCTGATTACCATGAGGGCGATATATGCAGTCCACCATGCTCAAATGTAAATTGCACCGGGCCAGGGTGACCCAGGTGGAGCTGGAGTATGAAGGATCATGCGCGATAGATGGACATCTGCTGGAGAGTGCGGGGATCCGTGAATACGAGCAGATCCACATCTACAACATTACCAACGGGGAGCGCTTCGTGACCTATGCAATCCGCGCCGAGGAGGGGAGCGGCGTCATCTCCATAAACGGGGGCGCGGCCCGGCGCGCGGCTCCCGGGGATATTGTGGTCATCTGCGCCTATGTGAGCCTCGCCCAGCAGGAGCTGGTGAACTTCAAACCCACCCTAGTCTATCTGGACGAGGCCAACAGGATCACCCACATCAAAAACAGCATACCTGTGCAGGCCGCCTGAGGTGGCCTGACAAGGGCGCGCTCACAGCCGGGCGTCCACCTTCTCCTTCGGTAACAGGTATTTCACGTCGAACAGCACGCACTGCTCTTTCCCCAGGGAGCGGATCCTGTCGGCCCCCATCTCCCGGAACTGGTGGTGGCCCACGGCGAGAATGATGGCGTCGTAGCTGTTTTCCTGCGGTGGTGTGGTCTGTACGGTGATGGCGTACTCCTCCATGGCCTCATCAGGATCCACCCAGGGATCGAACACATCCACATTGGCGTTGTAGCTGTTGAACTCGTCGATGATGTCCACGACCCTGGTGTTGCGTAGATCCGGGCAATCCTCCTTGAAGGCCAGCCCCATTACCAGCACCCTCGAGCCGGAGACGTGGATCTTGCGTTGGGTCATGAGTTTTACCGTGCGCTGGGCCACGTAGGCTCCCATGCCGTCGTTGACCCGCCTGCCGGCCAGGATCATGTCGGGATGATAGCCGATCTCCTGGGCCTTGTGGGTCAGGTAATAGGGATCCACTCCAATACAGTGCCCCCCCACCAGGCCGGGCCGGAAGGGCAGGAAGTTCCACTTGGTGCCGGCCGCTTCCAGTACCTCCTCGGTGTCGATTCCCAGGCGATCGAAGATCAGTGTCAGCT
>DRMK01000086.1 GCA_011322575.1 Gammaproteobacteria bacterium | reverse complement strand
GAAGGGGCACGCCGCATACATGAAAGGGGGACCGCGCAAGATCTCGCCCTTCTTCGTCCCGGCCAACATCATCAACATGATCTCCGGTCACGTCTCCATCAGGTATGGCCTGAAGGGGCCCAACATCGCCCTGGTGACCGCGTGCGCCACCGGCACCCACTCCATCGGCGACGCGGCGCGTATCATCGAATACGGGGATGCGGACGTGATGCTGGCGGGAGGCAGCGAGATGGCCACCTCGCCCTGCGGCCTGGGCGGGTTCGGTGCGGCGCGCGCCCTCTCCACGCGCAACGAGGATCCGGCCGCCGCCAGCCGTCCCTGGGACCGGGAGCGGGATGGCTTCGTGCTCAGCGACGGGGCCGGTGTCCTGGTGCTGGAGGAGTACCAGCACGCCCGCGAGCGGGGGGCGCGGATCTACGCCGAGCTGGCCGGCTATGGCATGAGCGGCGATGCCTACCACATGACCGCCCCCTCTGAGGGCGGCGAGGGAGCCCGGCGTTGCATGGAGAACGCTATGCGTAATGCCGCCGTTGAGCCAACGCAGGTGGACTACATCAATGCGCACGGAACCTCCACCCCCGCGGGGGACATTGCGGAGACCCTGGCGACCAAGGCGGCCTTCGGGGAGCACGCCTGCCGGCTGGCGATGAGCTCCACCAAATCCATGACCGGCCATCTGCTGGGGGCGGCGGGTGGAATCGAGGCCATATTCTGTATCCTGGCTATCCGGGATCAGGTGGCGCCCCCCACCATCAATCTGGACCATCCCGATCCGGAGTGCGATCTGAACTATGTGCCCCATACCGCGCAGGAGATGAAGATCGAGGTGGCGATCTCCAACTCGTTCGGTTTCGGCGGCACCAACGGTACCCTGGTGTTCCGCAGGATCTGAACCGGAGGGGCAGGGCGCCCCTGGCGCGGGTGCAGAGCCAATGGCAAACAGTCCGTCAACCGCCGCCACCGTCCGCGCCCTGCGGTGGTACGGGGATCTGCTGCCCCTGTACGAGGCACATCCGCAACGCTACCCCTACCTGCTGGAGAGTGTCGCCCACGGCACCGGCCATTCACGCTATGACATCCTGTTTGCGTTTCCCGGCGAGAGTCTGGCCCTGGGTAACGACGGGCGGCTCGAGGGGGCGGCCGCCGGGGGCCAGACCTTTCTGACTGCCCTTGACGGCTGGTGGAGACGTGAGTACCGCCATCACGGGAAGGTACGGGAGCTTCCCTTCACCGGTGGCTGGTTTCTGTTTCTCGGCTATGAGCTGGCGGGGGAGATAGAGCCCCGTCTGCAGCTGCCGCGCTGCGTGGAGCCCCAGCCGGTTGCGTTCGCCACCCGTATCCCTGCCGCCGTTGTCCGCGATCACCGGGAGAGGTGCTGCTACCTGGTGGCGGAGTCGGGCCGGGAGCCGCTGCTGGACATTCTCACGGCCGATCTGGAGGCCTCCATCTCCTCCGGCCGGCCCGCGGGAGCGCCTTCCGCATCGGTGAGCGAAGAGCCGGCGCAGCGCTACCTGCGCGCCGTGGAGAGGGCCCGGCAGTATGTCATCGACGGGGATATCTTCCAGGCCAACCTGTCACGCCTCTGGTCCGCTCCCTGGAGCAGCGGGGAGGCGGGCGTGGCGCAGCTCTACCGCAACCTACGGCGCACCAATCCGGCGCCGTTTGCCGGTCTCGCCCTGTTCCAGGGGCTGGCTGTCATGAGCTCCTCACCGGAGCGCCTGGTAAAGGTGCGGAACGGAGTGGTTGAGACTCGCCCTATCGCGGGCACACGGCCGCGCGGGAGCTCCAGGGGGCGAGATCTGGCCTACTCCAGCGAGCTGCTCTCCCACCCCAAGGAGCGCGCCGAGCACGTGATGCTCATCGATCTGGAGCGCAACGACCTGGGTAGGGTGTGCCGCCCCGGCAGCATTGAGGTCAACGAGCTGATGGCGCTGGAAAGTTTTGCCCACGTGCACCATATCGTCTCCAATATACGGGGCAGGCTGCGCTCCGGGATCACCCCGGGGGAGGTGATCCGCGCGGTGTTTCCCGGCGGCACCATCACCGGCTGTCCCAAGGTACGCTGCATGGAGATCATCGCCGAACTGGAGGGGAGCGGGCGGGGCGCCTACACCGGCTCCATGGGCTATCTGAACCTGGATGGCAGCATGGATCTGAACATCCTGATCCGCACCATGGTGGTGGCGGGCGGACAGCTCGGTTTCCGGGCCGGGGCCGGCATCGTGGCGGACTCGGTGCCGCAACGGGAGCTGGAGGAGACCCGTGCCAAGGCGCGTGGTCTGCTGCTGGCGCTGGAGCAGTTATGAGCGGGATATTGGTGAACGGCCTTCCGGGAGAGAGCGTTCCGGCCACGGACCGCGCCATCCAGTATGGTGACGGCCTGTTCGAGACCATAGCCGTGCGGCGGGGGCGTCCCGAGCTGTGGAGTGCGCACATGGCGCGTCTGCGCAAGGGGTGTGAGCGGCTCGGAATCGGCATGCCGGATCCCGCTGTGCTGCTCCGGGAGGCGCTGCAGCTGGCGCGCGGCCAGGAGCGCGCGGTACTCAAGATCATCCTGAGCCGGGGCAGCGGCGGGAGGGGCTACCGTCCTCCGGACACCCCTTCCCCCCTCCGTATCCTCTCCCTGCATCCCTGGCCCGAGTGGCCCCGGGAGTTCTGGCTGAAGGGGGTGGCGACGCGGATCTGCGCCACCCGCCTGGGACGCAACGGCCAGCTTGCCGGCATCAAGCATCTCAACCGCCTGGAGCAGGTGCTGGCCCGGGCCGAATGGCGGGAACCGGCCATCGCCGAGGGGTTGATGCTGGATTCCGAGGGGATGCTGGTGGAGGGCACCATGAGCAACCTGTTCCTGGTGCGGGACGGGGTGCTGCAGACCCCCGATTTGTCTCGCTGCGGGGTTGCTGGCATCATGCGGGAGGTGGTGCTGGAGGCGGCCGGCCGGCGGGGGATCCCCTATGAGATAACCTCTCTCCGGCGGAAGGATCTGGAGCTGGCGCAGGAGCTGTTTCTCACCAACAGCATCATTGGGCTCTGGCCGGTGCGCCGGGTTGGGCGCCGCGACTACGCTGCCCCCGGCAGCGTGACCTCCTTGTTGCAGAAAGATGTAGAGGATACGAGATCCAGGGTATCGACATGAGATGGAACCGGATCATCGGCCTGCTGTTCATCCTGGGCAGCTTCCTGGGGGGGTGGGGATGGATGGAGTGGCGCGGCTTCCACCAGGAGCCCATCGACACCGGTGGCCGGGAGCTGCTGTTCACCGTGGAGCCGGGAGAGAGCCTGGCCGGCGTTGCCCGCCGCCTGGCGCAGGAGGGGGTGATCGGAAACGCCACCACC
The DNA here is from genome assembly GCA_011322575.1 of Gammaproteobacteria bacterium. Classification (GTDB taxonomy): domain Bacteria; phylum Pseudomonadota; class Gammaproteobacteria; order Thiohalospirales; family Thiohalospiraceae; genus DRMK01. The sequence continues at coordinate 4,309 of DRMK01000086.1, read as the reverse complement.
TTCAGCTGGGTGGCGCGCCTCAAGGGGCTGGCCTCCAGGATTCAGGCCGGAGAGTATGTCATCGAGCCCGGGTTCACCCGCGCCCGCCTGCTGGAGCAGCTGGCGCAGGGGGAGGTCACCAGTTACAGCTTGACTCTGGTGGAGGGGTGGAACTTCGCCCGCATGCTGTCCGCCATCGCCGACTCCCCCCATCTGAAGCACACCCTGCGGGGGCTGGATCAGAAACAGATTATGGCCCGTCTCGGCCATCCCGATGTGCATCCGGAGGGGCGGTTCTTTCCCGACACCTACCGCTTTCCCCGCGGCATGAGTGACCTGGAGATCCTGCGCCGCGCCTACCGGACCATGGAGCGGGTGCTGCAGCGGGAGTGGCAGGGGCGCGCCGCCGGGCTCCCTTACCGCAGCCCGGACGAGGCGCTCATCATGGCCTCCATAATCGAGAAGGAGACCGGCCTGCCGGAAGAGCGGCGGGAGATCGCCGGGGTGTTCGTGCGCCGCCTGCAGCGGGGGATGCTGCTGCAGACCGATCCCACCATCATCTACGGCCTGGGGGAGGGCTTCGACGGCAATCTGCGCCGCAAGCACCTGCGCGACAGCTCCAACATTTACAACACCTACCGCCACAAGGGGTTGCCCCCCACCCCGATCGCCATGCCGGGGCGGGACTCCATCCACGCCGCCCTCCATCCGGCGCCGGGGGAGGCCCTCTATTTCGTCTCCAGGGGGGACGGCAGCCACCACTTCTCCATCACCCTGGAGGAGCATAACCGGGCGGTGAGGAGATACCAGCTGAAGCGCGGGGGAGAAGGGAAGTGAAGGGCTGTTTCATCACCCTGGAAGGGGGCGAGGGGGCCGGCAAGTCCAGCAATCTGGAGTTCGTGCGCCGCTGCCTGGAGCGGCACGGCAAGCGGCCAGTGGTGACCCGGGAGCCGGGGGGTACCCCGCTGGGAGAGACGATCCGGGAGCTGCTGCTGGATCGGGGCAACAGCGCGATCGCCGACGACACCGAGCTGCTGCTGATGTTCGCCGCCCGCGCCCAGCATATCGCACAGCTCATCCATCCGGCGCTGGAGCGTGGCCAGTGGGTGCTGTGTGATCGTTTCACCGACGCCACCTACGCCTATCAGGGCGGGGGACGCGGCGTTCCCCGCGGGCGCATCGCGGCGCTGGAGAGCTGGGTTCAGCAGGGCCTGGAGCCGGATCTGACCCTGCTGCTGGATCTCCCGGTGGAGCAGGGGATGGCCCGCGCCGGGCGGCGCAGCGCCCCGGATCGGTTCGAGCGGGAGCGGACGGAGTTCTTCGAACGGGTGCGCGCCGCCTATCTGGAGCAGGCGCGGCGCTACCCCCGGCGGTTCCGCGTGATCGACGCCTCCCGTCCGCTGGAGCAGGTGCAACGCTCGCTCGCCATGGTGCTGGAGGAGTGGCTGGCGCAGCGATGAACGGCATTCTTCCCTGGCAGGGGCAGCAGTGGCGTCAGCTCCAGGAGCGCCATGCAGCGGGCCGCTTGCCCCATGCGCTGCTGCTGGCCGGAGTGGCCGGAACGGGCAAGCGGCAGTTTGCCACCTCTTTAGCCGGGGCGCTGTTGTGCCGATACAGGAAGGGTGAGGGGTTCGCCTGTGGCGACTGCCCCGCGTGCATCCGTTTCCGGGCGGGAAGCCATCCCGACTTCATGGCGCTCCATCCCCGAGATGAGGGCAGGGCGATCACCGTTGATCAGGCGCGCGCGGTGGGCGAGTTCCTGGCTGTGAAGAGCCACTATGAGGGGGGCAGGGTGGTGCTCCTGGCGCCTGCGGAGTCCCTGAACCGGGCCGCCGCCAACTGCCTCCTGAAGACCCTGGAGGAGCCTGCTCCGGATACGTTGCTGCTACTGGTGACGAACCGTCCCGGGGCGCTGCCGGCTACCATACGGAGCCGTTGCCAGCAGGTGGGATTCGCGCCGCCGGCGCGCCATGTGGCGCTGGAGTGGCTGGCCAGCCACGCTGAAGTGGCGCAGGGGGAGGGGGAGCTACTGCTGGATCTGGCCGCCGGTGCCCCCCTGGAGGCGCTGCGTCTGGCCGGAGAGGGGGTGCTGGAGCGGCGCGCGCAGATGCTGGAGGAGTTCGGGCAGCTCTCCGCGGGCCGCCTCGACCCCGTGCCGGTGGCGCGGCTCTGGCTGGAGCGCGGGGATGCGGCACAGGCACTGTTCTGGCTCAGCAGCTGGGTGCTGGACATTCTGCGCCTGAAACAGAGCCGGCGGCCGCCGCTGCTGGCCAACCGGGATCGGGTGGATCTGCTGGGAGAGATCGCGCGTTACACGGATTCCGTGGAGCTGGTCCGCTACCTGGAGCGGGTGGTCCAGTTGCGGCACCAAGGGCAGATCGCTCTCAACATGCAGCTGCAGCTGGAGGAGCTGCTGGTGGCCTGGTCCGCACTGGCTGGCGTGGTCCGCCGTTAATCCGTAGCCGAGGAAGAGCTCAATGGTGAAATCGAATATTTATACGGTCCGCATACGGGACAAGAACCATCTCTACGCCTGCTACATGCCGTTTCTGGCCAACGGGGGGCTGTTCGTGGCCTCCACCAAGCCGCACAAGTTCGGGGACGAGGTGTTCGTGATGCTCAACCTGCCGGATGACAGCGAGACCATGCCGGTGGTGGGCCATGTGGTCTGGATTACGCCGGAGGGGGCGAGCGGCAACCGCCCGGCCGGGATCGGGATCCAGTTCCTTGAGATAGAGGGCAAGCATCTGCGCGCCAAGATCGAGACCTGTCTGGCCGGCGCCTTGAAGAGCGAGCGTCCCACCTATACCATGTAGCCCGGTTCAACCACCGGGAATGCAATGGAAGCGGGCCTGATCGACTCCCACTGTCACCTGGATCGTCTGGACGAGGAGCCGGACGCCGCCCTGGAACGCGCCCGTGAAGCCGGTGTGGAGGCGCTGTTGTGCGTCTCCATCAACATGGAGAACGTGCACCAGGTGATCGGGCTGGCGCGGCGCCACTCCATGGTGTACGCCTCCGTTGGGGTGCATCCCAACGAGCGGCAGGGGCGGGAGGCGGAGCTGCAGGAGCTGCTATCCCTGGCGGAGGAGCCGGAGGTGGTGGCCATCGGCGAGACCGGTCTGGACTACTTCCGCGCCGGGCGCGGGCCCGAGTGGCAGCAGGAGCGTTTCCGGCTTCACATCGAGGCCGCCAGGAGGAGCGGCAAGCCACTGATTGTCCATACCCGCGATGCAGCGCAGGATACGCTGCGCATCATGCGCGAGGCGGGGGCGGCGGAGGCGGGCGGGGTGATGCACTGCTTCACCGGCGACCTGGAGACGGCGCAGGAGGCCATGGAGATGGGATTTTACATCTCGTTTTCCGGGATCATTACCTTCAGCAACGCGGCACCGCTTCGCGAGGTGGCCCGGCAGATCCCGGACGATCGGCTGCTGATTGAGACCGACGCCCCCTACCTGGCCCCGGTACCGCACCGGGGGAAGCCCAACCATCCAGCCTATCTGCGCGAGGTGGCGCGCTGTCTGGCGGAGCTGCGTGGCTGCCCGCCGGAGGAGATAGCGCGCATCACCACGGCCAATTTCAGGGCGCTGTTCCGCCCTCCTTTCAGTTGAACTGGACCTTGGGCGGTTCCTGAACCGATTCCGGCTGGGTGAAATTCTCCCTGACCTTGGCATCGGAGTAGAGCAGAGCCGCCCACCAGCGCCCGGGAATGGTGCGCAGCTCGGTGTTATAGCGCTGCACCGCCTGGATGTAGTCGCGCCGGGCCACGGAGATGCGGTTCTCGGTTCCCTCCAACTGCGACTGCAGGGTGAGGAAGTTCTGGTTGGATTTCAGGTCGGGATAGCGCTCCACCACCACCATCAGGCGCGCCAGCGCGCTGGAGAGAGCGTCCTGGCTCTGCTGGAACTGCTTGAATGCCTGCGGGTTGCTGAGGATGTCCTTGGGGAGTTGCATGCCGGTCGCCTTGGCGCGCGCCTCGATCACCTCGGTCAGCACCTCCTTTTCCTGGGCGGCAAACCCCTTGACCGTCTCCACCAGGTTGGGGATCAGATCGGCGCGCCGCTTGTACTGGTTCTGCACCTGGCTCCAGGCAGCGTTGACCGCCTCGTCGTAGGTGGGGATGTTGTTTATGCCGCAGCCGCTCAGCATGCCTAGCAACAAGACCATGGAAAACAGCCTGACGATGGCTGTGGCGCTCTTCAGGTTGGGCATGGTGATTTCTCTCCCTGCAGAAATAGTCCCTGGAACTTGTATTATATCCCATCGGAAATGCGGGGTCGCGTTGCCGGGCGGGATTTACCGTTTACGCGGGCAGCGGGCGGTGCGG
>DRMK01000085.1 GCA_011322575.1 Gammaproteobacteria bacterium | reverse complement strand
CCAGGGCGCCCACCTTCTCTCCCACACCCAGAAACTTGATGGGCTTGCCGGTGATCTGGCGGATGGAAAGGGCGGCCCCGCCCCGGGCATCACCGTCCGCCTTGGTGAGGATCACCCCGGTCAGCTCAAGCTGTTCGTTGAAGGCCCGGGCGGTGTTGGCGGCGTCCTGGCCGGTCATGCTGTCCACCACGAACAGGGTCTCCACCGGATCCAGCTCCCGGTGCAGACGCTTCACCTCCCCCATCATCTCCGCATCCACATGCAGGCGGCCGGCGGTGTCCACGATCAGCACATCCATGAAGCTGGTACGCGCCTGCTGCAGCGCGGCGCGGGCGATCTCCACCGGCTGCTGGCCGGGGTCGCTGGGGAAGAACTCCGCTCCCACCTGCGAGGCGATGGTCTTGAGCTGCTGGATGGCGGCGGGCCGGTACACGTCGGCACTCACCACCATCACCGATCTCTTCTGGCGCTCCCTGAGCCAGCGCGCCAGCTTGCCGGTGGTGGTGGTCTTGCCGGAACCCTGCAGGCCGGCCATCAGGATCACGGCGGGCGGCTGGGCGGCCAGGTTGAGCTCCTCGTTGGCCGCCCCCATCACCTCCACCAGCTCCTCCTTGACGATCTTGATCAGGGCCTGGCCGGGGGAGAGGCTGGTCATCACCTCCCTTCCCACCGCGCGCTCCCGGATGCGGGCTATGAAGTCACGCACCACCGGCAGCGCCACATCCGCCTCCAGCAGCGCCATGCGCACCTCGCGCAGGGTGTCCTTGATGTTCTGTTCGGTAAGCCGCCCCTGGCCGCGCAGATTCTTCAGGGTGCGCGCCAGACGTTCACTGAGATTGTCAAACATGGAGTGCCTCGGCTCTGTAGTGATGGCCGATTATAGCGTGAAGTGCGCCCCTCCGGCCAAACCGGACACCTGGCGGTGGCCGAGCAGCTCGCGGCACTCGCGCAGGATGGCCGACTCCTCCCCCGGTTTGGCGTGGATGATGTAGATGCGCGGATCGTGGCGCAGCTTGTCCAGGTCCCTGGCCAGGAGGGAGGGGCTGTAGTGGCGGGTGGTGCGTGCCAGCTGCTCCTCCTTGTTGCTGAAGGCGGTCTCCACCAGCAGCAGATCCAGGCGGGAGTGGGCGTTCAGCGCCTGCCAGAAGGTGTCGTTGCAGGTGGTGTCTCCGCTTATGGCAAACGCGCCGCCGCGCCCCTCTACGCGGTAGCCGAGGCAAGGCACGGTATGATCCACCGGGATCGCCTGCACGCTGCGGGCGCCGATCTGCACCCTCTCCCCAGGATTCAGGGGACGAAACCGGAACACCGGCTCGTGACTGTTGGGGATGCGGGTGAAATCCGGCCAGATGACGTCATTGAAGATATGCCGCCGCAGCGCCTCCAGCGTTTCGGCCAGGCCGTAGACAGTGATGGTCTCCGGAATGAATCCGAACACCGTATCCCCCAACAGGGGAAGGTATGCGATGTGATCCAGATGGGAGTGGGTGAGAAATATGTGGCGCAGCCGGCTCAGCTCGTCGATGGCGAGCTGCGCCACGCCGGTGCCGGCATCCACCAGCATATCGTCGTCCACCAGCAGCGAGGTGGTACCCTTCCCGGTGCCGACCCCGCCGCTGCAGCCCAGAACCCTTACATCCATCCCCGCTCCGCCACTTCTCTTCGAGACTTAGTACTCTTTCAAGGTCACTAGTGTCCGGAAAAACTCGAAATCAGACCATATTGCGTGATAAGCCATTGATTTATATATCGCCAAAATACATCTTGGTGTTCAAGTCGGTGACACCCCTGAAATTCATTTCGCCCTAGTATTTATGCGGCGAAACGAGTTCTTGGGATGAATATTCCGGACACTAGTGTTTCAAGGTAATAAATCAGGAAGGTCTTCCTCAAATCGTGTGGGTAAAATGGTAAATCACCGCGTAGCGGCTCCGTCCTTGACAGGCGGAATGCACGCCACATACTCGGTAGCCAGAAGGGGATTGGGGCTGTCTGGGCTGGGAAGTGGCGGATATCCACCACCTGCGCCAATTGCAACTGGTTCGGCTATCCCAAAGTCTCCCCAATCCCCTTCTGCCGACCATCTTCCGGCGTGCATTCCGCCTGTCAAGGATGATTTACCATTTTACCCACACGATTTGAGGAAGACCCTATCAAGTTCAGCATCCCTCCCACTGAATCCGCGCCTTGAAAGAGTACTGGACCCATTTTATCCCCAAAGTGGGATAATGTAGTGTGACACAGGACGCACTTTACCGAACCAGATGCCACCATCCAGCTCCGGCTTCAACCCATTTCCCTTTCTGGCACCGCGCCACTGGCCGACCTGGCTACTGCTGGGGCTGTTCCGGCTGCTGGTTATGCTCCCCTACGGCTGGCAGATGCGGCTGGGAACGGGGCTGGGGGATCTGAGCCGCCTCCTGCTGCCGCGCCGGCGGCGCATCGTGGAGACCAATGTGGCGCTGGCGTTTCCCCATCTCTCCGCCGCGCGGCAGCGGCGGCTCGCCAGGGAGATCCTGCGCAGCTCGGGCATGGCGGTGTTCGAGACGCTGCTCGGCTGGTGGGGAGAGCCGCGGCGGCTGCAGGCGCTGGCGCGCATCGAGGGGCTGGAGCATATCCGCGAGGCGCGGCGCTGCGGCAAAGGGATCATCCTGCTGGGCGGACACTTCGGCTGCATGATGCTGTGCGGCCGGATGCTGGCGCTGCGGCTGCCGTTCCAGATCCTGGTGAAAAAGAGCAAGAACCCGCTGTTCGAGGCGCTCATGCAGCACTACCGGCGGAAACACTACGAAGGGGTCATCGACAACCGCGACCTGCGCGCCATGGTGCGCGCCCTGAAGGAGAACCGGATCTGCTGGTACGCCCCGGATCAGGACTTCGGGCCGCGCCACTCGGTGTTCGCACCTTTCATGGGGATCCCTACCGCCACCCTGACCACCACCGCCCGTCTCGCCGAACTGACGGCCGCTGCGGTGCTGCCCGTCAGCTACCGGCGCCTGCCCGACGGGAGCGGCTACCTGATAACCGTTCATCCCCCCTTGCAAGGTTTTCCGTCAGGGAATGCGCTGCAGGACGCCAGCCTGGCCAACCGGCTGCTGGAGCAGCAGATAGAGGAGGCGCCGGAGCAGTATCTCTGGGTCCACCGGCGCTTCAAGACCAGGCCTTCGGGAGAGCCGCAGCTCTACAGCAACCTGTAGCCAAAACTCTCCTGGAAGCGCGCGGCAAACTCATCCATGGTGAAACGATGGTTCTGGGTACCGTGGTGCTGCACCTTGATGGCGCCCATCAGCGCGGCCACGCGCCCCGTGGTCTGCCAGTCCAGAGCGTTGTCGAGACCGTACAGCAGGCCGGCGCGGTAGGCATCGCCGCAACCGGTGGGATCCACCGCCGGGGAGACCTCCACGGCGGGGATCTCGATGCACTTTCCGTCGGCATACACCAGCGACCCCTCCGCTCCGCGGGTTACCACTACCGCCCGCACCATACCGGCCAGCTGTTCCAGGCTCCTGCCGGTGCGCTCCTGCAGGAGCTGCGCCTCGTAGTCGTTCAGCGCCACCCAGGTGGCCTGCTCCACGAAACGCAGCAGCTCATCACCGTCGAACATGGGCATCCCCTGGCCCGGATCGAAGATGAAAGGTATGCCGGCCTCGGCGAATTGGGCGGCATGCTGGATCATGCCCTCCCTGCCATCCGGCGACACGATCCCGATCTTCACCCCACCCGCGTCGGATACCCGGTTCTGGTGCGCCATGCCCATGGCGCCGGGGTGGAAAGCGGTGATCTGGTTGTCGTCCATGTCGGTGGTAATGAATGCCTGGCCGGTGTAGCTCCCCTCGATCACCTTGATATGGCGCTGGTCTATGCCGCAACTCTCGAACCACCGGGCATAGGGGGCAAAGTCGTCCCCCACGGTGGCCATGGGCAGCGGATCCCCGCCGAGCAACTTCAGGTTATAGGCGATATTGCCGGCACAACCCCCGAACTCCCGGCGCATGTCGGGAACCAGAAACGAAACGTTCAGAATATGTACCTTGTCCGGCAGGATATGGTTCCTGAACCTGTCGTGAAACACCATGATGGTATCGTAGGCGAACGAGCCGCAGATCAGCGCAGACATACCGTTTTCCTTGTTGTTGGCCTGTGAAAGTGTGGCACACTACATATTGACCGGAAAAAATTCAACAGCAGACGCCGCACGACCCCGGAATGAACCTGATTCGCATTGCCATCATCACCTTCGTGGTCTGGATGCTGATCCGCATGGTGAAAAGCTACCACAACCGGATTGGCCACTCACGGCGTCAGGAAAGGGACGACATCGATACGATGGTGCAGTGCGCCCGTTGCAAACTGCATGTTCCGAAACGGGAAGCGATCAGGAAAGGGAACCGCTTCTACTGCTGCAGGCGGCATGCCGATACAGACCGAAGCCCTTGACCCGAAGGTTCTTGCCCTTTTGGTGCGGAATCGACGGGCGTTTTTCAGAAGCCTTCCACCCGGCTACGGTATCCGCTTCAAACACGGACCCCAGTCTCGACGACGCCCCCGGCGTGACCACCGCGTTCCCGGATAAAACATGCGGGTTAAAGCCCCGCGCCACCCCTGTCGATAACATTGTCAGGCAGCATCGCTTTCCAGGACGCTCTCAGTTATCAACCAACGACAGTGGCACGCATGAACAGACACTACGGCAACAAGGGATTCACCCTGATCGAGCTGATGATCGTGGTGGCCATTCTGGCAATCATCACCACCATTGCGGTCCCGGCCTATACCGGCTACATAAAAACGGCTCAGAGAACAGAGGGCTGGAACAACCTGAACAGCCTCCAGATCGCACTGGAAGAGTACTATATCGAAAACGGCAAATACACCACGGATACCGGCGCCACGGGCCTGAACTGGACTCCGAAACCGGATTCAGGAGGCACCAACCACTTCAATTACAAGGTTGAAGCAGGCAGCTCTGGCAGCATCAATACCAGCTACAAGATCACAGCCACGGACAAGTCCGACAGCAGCATAACGTTCTCACTCTCCGGACCCTGAAACCGGTAGCGCCGGGAGGCATCTTTTCTACTGCCGACCACGGAATGCCAGGTACGGGCGTTACTGTTGTTCATAATGGATCAGACAATTACCATCTTCTTTCCCGGGCCCTCCGACACCCCAGGCGGTTCAAGTTTTCCCTCCACCAGCCGACATAACAGGACATGAATGGCACGAATGCAGCGATGGAGAACGGAGCACCAATGCTCAGCGGCCTGGCTCGCCGCTTGGTGGAGATTGGAGTGCTGAATGAGGAACGGGCCCGCACCGCTCATCAGGAGTCAGTTGAGGCCGGGGTATCGTTCATCTCCCACCTGCTGGCAGACAAGACCCTGGACAGCTACGGAATCGCCGCGGCCGCCTCCCAGGAGTTCGGCGTCCCCCTGTTCAACATCACCGCCGCCGAGCTGGATCAGGAGGTTATCGGGCTGGTCAGCCCCAACCTGATCCAGAAGCACAACGTACTGCCGCTGTACAAGAGGGGCGGACGGCTGTTCGTAGCGGTGTCCGATCCCACCAACCTGCAGGCCCTGGACGAGATCAAGTTCCATACCGGTCTCCACATCGAGCCGGTTCTCACCGCCCACGACATCCTGCAGGTGATTATCAACAAGGCGCTGGACAGTGCCGAGGAGGGACTGGGGGATCTGGACGACGAGGACCTCTCGGATCTGGAGTCGGAGGCGGAACCGGACGACAACTCCAAGGAGGACAGCGAGGCGGAGATCAACGACACCCCCGTGGTGCGCTTCGTCAACAAGATCATGCTGGAGGCCATCAAGAAGGGGGCCTCGGACATCCATTTCGAACCCTACGAAACCAAGTACCGGGTGAGACAACGTATCGACGGCATTCTACAGGTGGTGGCCACTCCGCCGGTTAAGCTGGGCAGCCGCCTGGCGGCGCGCATCAAGGTCATGGCCCAGCTGGATGTCTCGGAGCGGCGCATTCCCCAGGATGGCCGTATCAAGCTCAAGCTCTCCAAGAAGCGCGCGGTGGACTTCCGCGTCAGCACCTGCCCCACCCTGTTTGGGGAAAAGGTGGTGATGCGCGTCCTGGACCCCATGGCCTCGCATCTCGGGATCGACGCCCTCGGCTTCGACGAGGAGCAGAAAGAGCTGTTCAACGCGGCCATAAGGCAACCCAACGGCATGGTGCTGGTGACCGGCCCCACCGGCAGCGGCAAGACCGCCACCCTCTACACGGCGCTCAATATCCTCAACACCGAGGACACCAACATCTGCACCGCCGAGGATCCGGCCGAGATCAACCTGCCGGGGGTCAACCAGGTCAACGTCAACCCGAAGACCGGGCTCACCTTCGCCAACACCCTGCGCGCCTTCCTGCGCCAGGACCCGGACGTAATCATGGTGGGCGAGATCCGCGACCTCGAAACGGCGGAGATCGGCATCAAGGCGGCGCAGACCGGCCACCTGGTGCTCTCCACCCTGCACACCAACGATGCGCCCAAGACCCTTACCCGGCTGCTTAACATGGGAGTGGCCAGCTACAACATAGCCTCCACCATCTCCCTCATCATCGCCCAGCGGCTGGTACGGCGCCTCTGCGACCACTGCAAGGAGCCGGAGGAGCTGCCCCGCGAGGCCCTGCTCCGGGAAGGTTTTCCCGAAGATCAGGTGGACGACATCACCATCTACCGCCCGGTGGGGTGCGAAAAGTGCAACGGCGGTTACAAGGGGCGCTTGGGGATTTTCCAGATCATGCCGATATCGGAAGAGATGGGGCGCCTGATAATGAGCGGCGGCAACGCCATCCAGATCGCCGACCAGGCGCGTGAAGAGGGGATCCCGGACCTGCGCGGCTCGGGCCTCAGGAAAGTGATGCTGGGAGAGACCAGCCTCGAAGAGATCAACCGGGTAACCAAAGAGTAGCAGTCATGGCAGAGCAGACCGTAAAACTCGAGTACTTCATCTGGGAGGGAAAGGACAAGAAGGGAGGCAAGGCCAACGGCATCATGGAGGCGGAGAACAGCGCCATGGTGAAGGCGGAGCTGCGGCGCCGCGGCATCGTTCCCGGAAAGATCAAGAAGCAGAGCAAGTCGGCGCTGGACGGCATATTCAACAAGCCCAACGCCGGGGACGTGGCGGTATTCAGCCGCCAGCTGGCCACCATGATCAACTCCGGCGTGCCGCTGGTGAACGCCCTGGACATCATCGCCGGCGGGATCGAGAAATCCACCATGCGCGAGATCATTACCGCGATCAAGAACGACGTGGGCGGCGGCACCCCCCTCGCCTCGGCGCTGAGCCGCTATCCGGAGCAGTTCGACGAACTGTTCTGCAACCTGGTCAACGTGGGCGAGCAGTCCGGCTCGCTGGATATCCTGCTGAAGAACATCGCGGACTACAAGGAGCGCATCGAGAGCATCAAGTCCAAGATCAAGAAGGCGATGTTCTACCCCATCGCGGTAATCGTAATCGCCATCATCATCACCGTAATCCTGATGATCTTCGTGGTGCCCGCGTTCGCCGAGCTGTTCGGCAGCTTCGGCGCCGAGCTGCCCCTGCCCACCAAGGTGGTGATCGCCATGTCCGAATTCCTGCAGGCCTGGGGGTGGGCCATACTGGCCGGACTCATAGTCAGCGGCTACCTGTTTACGCGCGCCTACAAGAAATCGGCAGCGCTGCGCGCCGCCATGAGCCGCCTCTCCCTGCGGCTGCCGGTGTTCGGCCCCATCTTCACCAAGGGTGCCATGGCCCGCTTCGCCCGCACCATGGCCACCATGTTCGGGGCCGGTGTGCCGCTGGTGGAGGCCATGTCCTCGGTATCCGGCGCGGTGGGGAACGTGGTGTATGCCAAGGCGGTGCTGGAGATGCGCGACCAGGTGGCCACCGGCCAGCCGCTCAACACCGCCATGCGCGAAACCCAGCTGTTCCCCAACATGGTGATCCAGATGACCGCCATCGGCGAGGAGGCCGGCTCGCTGGACAGCATGCTGGCCAAGGTGGCAGACTTCTACGAGGAGCAGGTCAACGACGCCATAGACGCCCTGAGCAGCCTGATGGAACCCATCATAATGGCGATCCTGGGGGTACTGATCGGCGGCCTGGTAATTGCCATGTACATGCCGATCTTCCAGATGGGCAGCGTGGTGGGAGGATAACGGCAGCGCTCGAATGGGGTCGATGGAGATTCTCGGAGGGAACCCGCTGCTGCTGGTGGTCATCTGCGCCCTGCTGGGGCTGATCATCGGCAGCTTCCTGAACGTGGTCATCCACCGGCTGCCGGAGATGATGATGCGGGGCTGGCGCCTGCAGTGTCACGAGCTGCAGGGTACCAACCCGGACGCCGCGGATCTGGAGCCCTACAACCTCAACACCCCGCGCTCCCGCTGCCCCGGCTGCGGCCACGCCATCGGCATCCTGGAGAACATCCCCCTCGTCAGCTATCTGATCCTGCGCGGCCGCTGCCGGGTGTGCGGCCAGCCCATCTCCCCGCGCTACCCCCTGGTGGAGCTGCTGTGCGCCCTGCTCTCCGCCGCGGTGGCCTGGAAATTTGGCTATGGCTGGCAGACCGCCGCCGGACTGCTGCTCACCTGGGGACTGATCCCGCTGGTGTTCATCGACCTGGAGCACCAGCTGCTGCCGGACGACATCACCTTGCCGCTGCTCTGGGCGGGACTGGGGCTGAGCCTGCTCGGGATCTTCACCGATCCCGCCAGCGCCATTATCGGAGCCATGGCGGGGTATCTCTCCCTGTGGAGCGTATATATGCTGTTCAAGCTCTTGACCGGCAAGGAGGGGATGGGGTTCGGGGACTTCAAGCTGCTGGCCCTGCTGGGCGCCTGGCTGGGATGGCAGGCGGTTCCGCTGGTCATAGTGCTATCCTCACTGGTGGGGAGCGTGGTGGGTATCAGCCTGATTCTGCTGCGCCGCCAGGAGCGCGACATACCGATCCCGTTCGGGCCCTATCTGGCCGCGGCGGGGTGGATCGCCATGATGTGGGGTGGAGATATCACCGCCGCCTATCTGGAGTGGCTGGGCTGAGGATGTGACATGGCAGACCGGAACAGCGGCCCCCGCCACCCGCTGCGCATCGGGTTGACGGGGGGAATCGGGAGCGGCAAGAGCACCGTGGCCGGCTTCTTTGCCGGACTGGGGGTTCCGGTGATTGACGCCGACGCCATCGCCGCAGAGGTGGTGACGCCCGGCCAGGAAGGGCTGGAGCGCGTCATCGGGCTGTTTGGCAGGGAGATGATCGACCGGGAAGGCGCCCTGGACCGGGCCCGCCTGCGCGCCAGGGTCTTCGCCGATCCCGCCGCGCGCCGGGCGCTGGAACAGGCCCTGCATCCCCTGATCCGTGGCAGGATGAGAGACCGCGTCGGGCGGCTGCAGGCGCCCTACTGCATTCTGGAGATCCCGCTGCTGCTGGAGGCGGGGGGGCAGGAGGAGGGGGACCGGATCCTGGTGGTGGACGCCCCGCCCGCCCTGCAGCTGGAGCGCGCGGCGCGGCGCGGCAGCATCGGCAGAGAAGAGGTGGAACGGATCATGGCGACCCAGGTGGCGCGTGACCGGCGGCTGGCGGCCGCCGACGACATCATCCACAACGAGGGGAGCCTGGATGCCCTGAAATGCCAGGTGGAGCAGCTGCACCGCTCCTATCTGCAAAAGATCCGGGAGATGCAGTAGCAATGACCAGAAAAGTGAATTGTCCAATCTGCGGCAAGAGGGTTCCGTGGGACGACAGCGCCCCCTGGCGCCCCTTCTGCAGCGAGCGCTGCAAGCTGATAGATCTGGGCGAATGGGCCGGCGAGACGCGCCGCATCCCGGGACCGGCGGCACACCCACCCCATGATGATCGGCAGGAGCAGCATTAGTCCCCCGCTGGCGCGGGCCGTCCCCGCAGCCGGCGCGCGGCTGGAGAGGCGCGATCAGCGCCTGCTGCGCCTGCTGGAGTCCTACCGCCTGGTAGTCGCCATGCTGCTCCTGCTGCTGTTCACCTTCGCCGACCGCTACATTCCCTACGGCCACCATGATCGGCAGCTGGCACTCTACACCTGTGGCGCATGGCTGCTGTTCGCCGCCGCGCCGTTCCTGGTGCCGGACCACTTTGCCCGTAACGGCAGCCGGCTCTACCTGCAGATAGTGGCGGACATCGCCGCCATCACCCTGCTCATCCACGCCAGCGGCGGGGTATCCAGCGGCCTGGGCATGCTGTTGATCCTTCCGCTGGCACTTACCGGCGTCATTCTGCCGGTGCGCATGGGCGCCATGTTTGCCGCCCTGGCAGCCCTTGCCCTGCTCGGCAACGAGCTCTACGCCCACGTCAGCTCCAGCTTCGCCGCCAACTATTTCCAGGCCGGCCTGGCGGGCCTCATCTTCTTCGCCACCTCGCTGCTGGCCTCGCTGCTGGCCCAGCGCCTGCGGGAGAGCGAACGGCACATCGCGCGGCAGAGCCACCGGCTGGCCGATCTCACCCGGCTCAACGAGCACATCATCCAGCAGATGCAGTCCGGGATCGTGGTGGTGGATGCCGAGGGCCGCATCCACCACATGAACCGGGCCGCCGCGCGCATGCTCCAGGTGGCGGACGCGCCCTCCACCCCGGCTGCCATCCACGAAATGGCCCCCGAGCTGGGAAGGGAGAACGGCGCGCAACCCTTCGAGCTCATCCCCGTCCGGAAGGGAAAGCTGCTGGCCCGGATAACGCCGCTGGAGGGGAACGGCAGCGGCTGCCGCCTGATCCACCTGGAGGAGAGTACGGAGCTGGAGCAGCAGGCGCAGCAGATGAAGCTGGCGTCGCTGGGACGGCTCACCGCCAGCATCGCCCACGAGCTCCGCAACCCCATCGGAGCCATCAGCCACGCGGAGCAGCTGCTGGCGGAATCGCCGCGCCTGAACGACGCGGACCGCCGCCTGATCGAAATCATTCGCAATCAGGCGGGACGGGTCAACACCATAGTCGAGAGCGTTCTGCAGCTGGGGCGCGGCAGGCCGGCAAGCAGCCATCGCCTCCCCCTGCGCCCCTGGCTGGAGGGGGTGGTTGCGGAGTTCCGGGAGCTGGCCACCGGCCGGGAGGGGCTCTTCACCATCGAGATCACGCCACCGGAGATGGAGATCCTCTTCGATCCAGATCAGCTGCAGCAGGTGGTGTGGAACCTGTGCCAGAACGCCCTGCACGCCTGTACCGGAGAGCCCCGCATAGAGCTGCGCGGCGCTGTCGATCCCCGCAGCGGCGCGCCGTTTCTGGAGATCAGCGACAACGGACCGGGGGTGGAACCGGGACTGGAGCAGCAGATCTTCGAACCCTTCTTTACCACCGACTCCACGAGCACCGGACTGGGGCTCTACATCGTCCGCGAGCTGTGCAGCGCCAACCGCGCCCGGATCGGCTACTCCCGCTCCACGGACGGAGGCGCCTGCTTCCGCATCGAGTTCAGCAGAGGAGGCCCGGCATGACCACCCCCCTGGCCCTGATCGTGGATGATGAGCCGGACATCTGCGAGCTGCTGGAGCTGACCCTCTCCGGCATGCAGATCGAGTCCCGCACCGCCGCCACGCTGGCCGAGGCCCGCGCCCTGCTGAAACAGCACCGTTTCGACCTCTGTCTCACCGACATGAGGTTGCCGGACGGCGACGGGCTGGAGCTGCTGCGCCGCATCCGGGAGCAGAACCCGCAGCTGCCGGTGGCGGTGATCACCGCGCACGGCAACATGGAGCTGGCCATCGAGGCGCTCAAGGCGGGGGCGTTCGATTTTCTCTCCAAGCCGGTGGATCTGCGGATGTTGCGCAAGCAGATCAGCGGGGCGCTGCGCGTCTCGCCCAACGTCCCCCGGGAGCGGCGTACGCGCCATGTACTGCTGGGAGAGTCGCCGGTGATGCGCGAGCTGCGCGGCGCGGTGGAGAAGGTGTCGCGCAGCCAGGCGCCGGTATTCATCAGCGGCGAATCCGGAACCGGCAAGGAGCTGGTGGCGCGCATGATTCACAGCCACGGGCCACGCAGCGATCAACCGTTCGTGCCGGTCAACTGTGGCGCCATTCCCAAGGAGCTGGTGGAGAGCGAGTTCTTCGGCCACCGCAAGGGGAGCTTCACCGGCGCCACCTCCGACAAGAAGGGGCTGTTCCAGGCCGCCGACGGCGGCACCCTGTTCCTCGACGAGGTGGCGGATCTCTCTCTCGACATGCAGGTCAAACTGCTGCGCGCCATCCAGGAGAAGAGGATCCGGCCGGTGGGCGACGCCCGCGAGCTGCCGGTGGATGTGCGGATCCTGAGCGCCACCCACAAGGATCTGGCGGCTCTGGTGAAACAGGGCGCATTCCGCCAGGACCTCTACTACCGGATCAATGTCATCGAGATCCCGGTGCCGGCCCTGCGTGAACGGCTGGAGGACATCCCGCAACTGGTGGAACACATAATGCTGCGGCTGGAGAAGCAAAACGGTACGGCGGCGCCAACGCTCACGCCGGAGGCGCTCCAGCGGCTTCAGAATCACGACTTTCCGGGCAACGTGCGGGAGCTGGAGAACATACTGGAGCGGGCGTTTGCGCTCTGCGAAGAGGGAATCGTCACCCCCGGAGATCTGGGAATCATCCAGCGGCGGCAACCAGCCGCGGAATTCTCCCCCCTCCCGGACAATGACATCCCCCTGGAGGAGTATCTGGCAACCATCGAAAAGGAGGCGATTCAGGCCGCCCTGCAGCAGACCGGTTACAACAAGACCGCTGCTGCAAAGCTGCTGGGAATGAGTTTCCGCTCGCTGCGCTACCGGCTCAAGAAACTGGGAATGGAGTAGCCGGATGGAATATCCGGGCTACCGCATGAAATCAAACAGCGACAATCCCTGCGCCTTGAGATAAACCTGCTGCGCCGCCTCCATGCCGGTCATCTGCAGATTGAGCCGGCCCACCGCCTCGGCATAGTCCAGATCCTCCAGGTTGGAGAGCACCTGTTTCAGGTTGACCAGGGTATCCTCGTTCATGTACTCCTGCCCCTCCACGCTGTTGAGGCGGCTGCCGATACTGGCAGATATGTTGAGGAAGTGATCCAGGGCGTTGTCCAGCTCGGCGATGGAGGCGCTGATCTCCATCCGCGTTCTGGCCTCGTCGGCGGGCGACGTCGTGGCCTGGTTCAGGGCGTCCGCCAGCCGCTGCACCGTGGTGAAGATGTCCTGGCTGCTGGAGGGCTTTACCGTAAAGCTGTCGCTCCCCGTTGCCGGGGCTCCGCTGATGGTCACCGCTATTCCGTCGAACGGGATCTCCTGACCATCCACGAAAGGCTGGGGAAAACCCGCCACGGGCGTGCCGAGGGTGTCGTCCGTCACCAGGACCTGGCCCGCCGCGGGAAAGGTTATGGTGTATTCGTGACCGGTGTACGCGGTTATGTCGTCCACCCTCCCCTGATCGATGGTGGCGGTGCCACTGTTGGCGGGATCGAAACCGGTGGCGAATACGCGGTTACCGTTCCTGATGCGCATGAAAACGTCGGAGCCGGAATCGCTGTTGGCTACGCTGAAGTCCGGACCGATCTGCAGGCGGCGCTGCCCGTCATCACCATGATAGAGAAAAGCGGTGCCCGATCTGGAGAAGGGCATGGTACCGGTACGATTGCCGCCAAACAGATACTCACCGTTGGCATCCATGGTGTTGGCCAGTCCCAGCAGCGCATCCAGCCTGGTGTAGACCTCCTTGGCAATGGACTGGCGTCCGGCATCGGAGAGCGATCCATTGGCCCCGGCCACCGCCAGCTCGCGCACCCGCTGGATGGTATCCACCACGCCCTTCAGAGTGCTCTCCTCCAGGCCGAGACGGTTCTTCACCTGGCTGGCGTTGGCCTGGTACTGCTCCAGGATATCTATGGACTCCTTGAAAGAGTGGATGCGGGTGGCGGCCACCGGATCGTCGGCGGGAGACAGGACCCGCTTGCCGGTCACCATCTGCTGCTGCGTCTTGCTGAGCTTCCTCTGGCGATCGAGAATGCCGTCGATGGCGATCTGCTGATACTGACGGGTGGAGACGCGCACCGGACTATCTCCTCACCGCGCCGAGCAACGCATCGAACATCCCCTGGGCCGCGCTTATCACCTGCGCCGATGCCTGGTAGGCCTGCTGGAAACGCATCATGTTGGCCGCCTCTTCATCCAGGTTGACGCCGGAGACCGCTTCACGCGCATCCACCGCCTGGCGCAGCAGGGCCTGTTGCGCCCGATTGGCAACATCCGCCTGGTAGGTCCTGGTGCCGACATCGGTGATGATCCCCGCGTAGGCATCCAGAAAGCTTGCGGTGCCCTTCAGCATGCTGTTGCTGGTCTGCAGCTCCGCCAGCGCCAGCATGTTGCTGTTGTCGCCCGTTCCCTGAGAGTTGTACTCCGCAGTGAATCTGTCTCCGAGACCAGGTTCACCCTCGATACGCAGCTCGTAACCGTAACCCAGCCCATTGTCGGCCACCACATCCATGCCGGTCGCGGGATCGTAGCTGGCGGGTCCGGCGATCAGTACCGGTGCACCTGGATTGCTGTTGTCGTAGATGCGGTACTGGTTGGGAGTAACCGGGTCGAACTCCACCAGCAGGGGGGGCGTCAGCGCGCCGGGGCTGGAGCTGAACTCCGCACCGCTGGTATCGGATACCGCGGTCAGCGCCACCCGGCCATTGCCGCTGTTGGCCAGATCGGAGCCGACCCGCACCGGCGCCGCGGCGGCGATTTTCGCGGTGTCATCGATCAGCAGCTCCAGGGAGCGCGCCATGCCGCGCGCAGGGCGGATCAGGTAGGAGTCGCCCGCCGCCGGTGGGCCACCTGCCACATCGACGCTGAAACCATCCGCCGAAGTGAACGGCATCCCGGTAAACGGTCCCTCGCCCTGCCCGTCCGACAGCCGCACGAGGGTGTAGGCGGAACCGTCGTAGCTCAGCCGGTAGTCGCTGTTGCTGAGCAGATTGGGATCGGTGATGGTGGCGCTGATGCTGGCGCTGGAGATGTTGTTGCTGCTGGCCAGCACCTCGGGAGCGCCAACGGCGAAGAAATCTCCTCCCAGGGCGGAGCCCAGGTCCATACCCAACCGGTGCTGTCTGTTGAAAGTGTCGGCCAGGGCGACGGCGATCCGCCCCAGGGAGTTTTCACTGGGAGCGATGATCCCGGTACGCTGTTCGATCAATCCTCCCAGCCTCCCGCCGGTAAGCAGCGAGGTTACGTTGACCAGCGAACTGCCATTGGCGTACCCGATGTCCATCTGGCTGGAGTCGTAGGGATTGGGCATCACGCTCAGCTGCTGGCTCTCGGCATCGGTGACCAGGCTTTGACCGTTCCCGATGTAGATATTGATGGCAAAGTTGCTCTGCTCCACCACCTGCACGTCCACCAGGCTGG
>DRMK01000084.1 GCA_011322575.1 Gammaproteobacteria bacterium | reverse complement strand
CCGCCACGCCTTTCCGGGGCGGGCGGTGTGCATCGCCGACTGCGGAACGGCCGTGACGATCGATTGCCTGGATGGCGGTGGCCGCCATGAAGGGGGGGTCATCCTGCCCGGTTTGACGCTGATGCAGGAGTCGCTCTACGCGGCGACCGCGGGTTTGGCGCCCCAGTGTCCCTCTGAGCTGGAGCGGGGCAGACTTGGCCGTGATACCGCCAGCGGTATCTTCCTGGGCTGCCGCCATGCGCTGGCCGGGGCCATGGAGCGGGTTGCGGCGGAGTCGTCCGAGGAGGGAGGCGCGCCGGTGTGCCTCATAACGGGCGGTGCCGCCCCTGCCCTGCTCCCCTATCTCGACAGTCGCTGGCAGCTCCGGTCCCATCTGGTTCTGGAGGGGGCCAGGATACTGGCGCAGGAGCGGCCTCCGGGGGACGGCCCATGAGGCGGCTGTTTCTGCTGTTGCTGCTGGCCAACGGGCTGCTGTTCCTCTGGAACTGGTTTGGTGCCAATGACGATGGCGCTGCGCAGCGGGCGGCGGAGATCCGTTCGCAACCGAGGGGTGGGAGGCAGCTGGTGCTGCTGAGCGAACTGAACCCTCCCACGGAGAAAGATGAGGAGCCGCCGCCCGCCGCGCAGAGGCCGACCAGGCGGACGGCTGCCGCCCCCGCGCCCGGCAGGGAGCCCGCTGCTCCCGCGGGTGCGAAGAGCTCCTCCCCTCCAGCTCCGAGGCCAGTGGAACGTCCGGCCGCGGCAAGCGCCAGGGAGAACTGCCACGTGCTGGGGCCTTTTGCCAACGCCTCGGAGGTGCAGCGGCTGCTGGCGCGGGTGGAGAGCACGCCGGCTGTGGTGGAGCGGCGCTGGAGCAGTCCTCACCAGAAGCCCGGTTACTGGGTGCACATTCCCCCTGCCGACAGCAGCAGCGAGGCGCGTGCGGTGCTGCGCCGTCTCTCCTCTCTGGGAGGGGGGTCGGATATCCAGCTAATCACTAGCGGAGGGATGCGTCACGCCATCTCGTTGGGGATATTCTCCACCCCGGAGAAGGCGCGCAGGAGGATGGAGGAGGTACAGCGGCTCGGCTTCGAGGTGGCCATCAACGAGGTACAGATCAGAAAACGGCAGTACTGGCTGGCGCTGCGCGGCAGCAGGGGTAAAGGGCTCTCCAGGCGTTTGATGGACAATCTCCTGAAGGGGTACGAAGGGGTCAAGGTGGAGCGGCGTCCCTGCTCCAGGCTGTATCGCTGAGCGCCCGGCGGAGCGATGGTGACTCCATGCCGAACTGAATCCCCATCTCCGGCCGGGGCGGGCGGATGAGCGGCAGGCTGTTCAGGTCCACCGCCGTGGTCAGCGCCATGACCATGGTGTCGCGGGTGCTCGGTTTCGTGCGGGACATGGTCATTGCGCGCATATTCGGCGCCGGGATGGGCACCGACGCCTTTTTCGTCGCCTTCAAGATCCCCAACTTCCTGCGCCGCCTGTTCGCTGAGGGGGCCTTCTCCCAGGCATTCGTGCCGGTACTTTCCGAATACCGCTCCAACCGGGGACAGGAGGAGGTTCGACAGCTGATTCAACGGGTG
>DRMK01000083.1 GCA_011322575.1 Gammaproteobacteria bacterium | reverse complement strand
CCCTGCTTTGGTAGCGCCGTGGCCGGGATATGCGATCAGCAGGATTGCCTGTGGCGCAGCGAGTGCCTGGATGTGTCGGTAAAAGGCATCTCCTGAGTCTAATCGGGGGATATCCTGCCCCCGAGGGTCTCGCGGTAAAGTTCCAGATAGCGTTCCGCGCTGCTTTTCCAGGAGAAGTCCTGGGCCATTCCGTGCCTCTGCATGGGGCGCCAGTACCTCTTCTGCTCCCCGTAGAGCAGCACGGCGCGCTTGACCGCCTCCAGCAGGGCGCTGCCGGAGGCCTCGTCGAAAACCACCCCCGTGGCGGTACCGTTCCGCAGGGTGGCGGGAGTGGTGTCCACTACCGTATCCGCCAGCCCGCCAACCCGGTGCACCACTGGTGGCGTTCCGTAGCGCAGGCTGTACATCTGGTTGAGGCCGCAGGGCTCGAAGCGTGACGGCATCACGAATATATCGGCGCCCGCCTCGATGCGGTGCGCCAGCGGTTCGTCAAAACCGGTGCGCACGCTGATCCGCTCCGGGTGGAGCCTCGCCATCCGCCGCAGGGACTCTTCGTAGTGCCGTTCTCCGCTGCCCAGGAACACCATCTGCGCGGGCAGCTCCGTTATTTCCGGCAGGATCTCCAGCAGCAGGTCGATCCCCTTCTGCTCCACCAGTCGGCCGACGAATGCCAGCAGGGGGGTTCCGGCGGAGGGGGGCAGCCCCAGCTCCCGCTGCAGCGCTCGCTTGTTGGCGCTTTTGCCTTCGGGATTGCGCAGGCTGTAGTTCTTTGTCAGGGCGGGGTCGCGGGCCGGGTTCCAGCCCCTGTCGATCCCGTTGAGGATCCCCGTCAGCCGGTCGCTGCGGTGGCGCAGCAGGCCGTCCAGCCCGCAGCCGAACTGGGGGGTCTGGATCTCCCGGGCGTAGGTGGGGCTTACGGTGTTGATGCGATCGGCGAACACCACTCCACCCTTCAGGAACGAGAGCTGGCCCCAGAACTCCAGCGCCTCGGACGACCAGAATGACCATGGCAGATCGAGCACCCCGAAGGTGCTCTCGGGAAACAGCCCCTGGTAGGCCAGGTTATGGATGGTGAACAGGGTGGCCGGCCGTTCCCCGTGTCGGCTGAGCAGGGCTGGCACCAGGCCGGTCTGCCAGTCGTTGCAGTGCACCAGGTCAGGTTTCCACCCCACTCCCGCTTGGTCCAGGGCCAGGGCATGGACCGCCTGGCAGAACAGCGCGAAGCGCTCCGCATTGTCGGGCCACGGGAGGCCGTTCGCCCCGTGGTAGGGGTTGCCGGGGCGGTCGAAGTAGGGCGGGAAGTCCACCAGCCACACCTTGACGCGGCTTCCCGGCAGCAGGTGCTCCAGCAGCGTTACCCGGCCCAGGGGCAGATCCATTCTGGCGATTTTCTTGATCCTTCCCTTCTGCTCCAGGACCTCCCGGTAGGCGGGCAGTACCAGGCGGATCTCCTGCCCGAGCGCCGCGAGGGCGGAGGGCAGGGCACCGGAAACGTCGCCCAGTCCGCCTGTTTTGATCAGGGGATAAGCCTCGCTGGAGGCAAACAGTATCTTGCAAGTGGTAGTGGGTGTTGTCATGGATTGCGGCTCTCCCGCCGTGGAGAGGCTGGCGGCCCTCCCCACCGCTCGGTATCAGGTGGGGGTGAAGATCATGCCGGCCAGCGGGGGCAGCACCAGCTGGATGGAGTGGGGCTGTCCCATCCAGGGGATCGGTTCGCTCTGGACACCGCCGCCGTTGCCGGTATTGCTGCCCCCGTAGTGGGCGGAGTCGGAGTTGAGCAGCTCGCGGTAGAAACCCGGCTTGGGTACCCCCACCCGGTAGCCGTGGCGGACCACCGGCGTAAAGTTGAACACCGCCACCGCGAAGCTGTCGCCACTCCTGCGCAGGTAGCTGAGTACCGACTGGTCCGAGTCGTGGCAATCCAGCCACTGGAACCCCTGCTGCTCGAAATCGTGGCCGTGGAGGGAGGGGGTGTCCCGGTAGCAGCGGTTGAGGTCGCCCACCAGCCTCTTGAGCCCCTGATGGAGGGGGAAGTCCAGCACGTACCAGTCCAGCGCGTGGGCAAAGTTCCACTCCATCCCCTGGCCAAACTCGTTGCCCATGAACAGCAGCTTCTTGCCTGGATAGCTGTACATATAGGTATAGAGCAGGCGCAGGTTGGCGAAGCGCTGCCACTCGTCGCCGGGCATCTTGTTGAGCATGGAGCCCTTGCCGTGCACCACCTCGTCGTGGGAAAAGGGGAGCATAAAGTTTTCGGTAAAGGCGTAGAGCAGTCCGAAGGTGAGCTGGTCGTGGTGGTAGCGGCGGTGCACCGGATCCTTGCTCATATACTGCAGGGTGTCGTGCATCCAGCCCATGTTCCACTTCATGGAGAAACCCAGGCCGCCGAGCCAGACCGGGCGGCTCACCTGGGGCCAGGAGGTGGACTCCTCGGCGATCACCAGGGCGCCGGGGTGCTGGCCGTGGATCACAGTG
>DRMK01000082.1 GCA_011322575.1 Gammaproteobacteria bacterium | reverse complement strand
CTCGCAGGCCCGGAACGGGATCTCCCTCTCCATGAGCAGGAGGGCGACCTCTTCGGCGGTGTCGCAGAACAGGTGCAGGGTGACGGGGTCGTATCTCCCGGCGCTGCCATTCAGCACGGCGCCCACCAGGCGAGGCTGGAAGTTGTCGAGCAGCCGCATGGCTTGCAGGGCGGTGGCACGCATTCTGCGGAGACGGCGTGGCTGTTGCTGGGAGTCGAACAGGCGCTGATGTTCCAGGCGCGCAGCCTCGATCTCCTCATTGCGCGGCAGGCTGCGACTGTCGGCCACTCCCAGCCGCAGGGCCGCTTTCTGCTTGGCGGTGCGGTAGTCACGGATGCCATGCTCCACCATGAGGCGCGCCGCCTCCTGGGAGATGCGGATCCGGATCTGCTGTTTCTTGCCGTTGCTGCGGAGGGACATTCCCGGTTTCCGGTAACTCGTCAGAACAGTTCGGACAGCCCCTTGGAGTTCTCTTCGCTGCTCTCCCAGTAAGTCTCGGGTTGCTCTTCCGGCACATGCCCCGAGCGGAAGGTCTCGAAGATGGTTTTGGGGGTGGATGCGTTGGCCAGCAGACCGTTTTCCGGATCAATGCGCACCGTGACCAACCCGGGAGGTTGTTTCAGCGGTACTTCGGGAATACCGTCGAGCGCCGTGCGCATGAATTCCATCCAGATGGGGAGCGCAGCCCGCCCACCGGTCTCCCTGTTTCCCATGGGGCGAGGGGTGTCGAATCCGGTCCAGACCGTGGCGACCACGGCGTGGTTGAAGCCGGAGAACCAGGCATCAAACTGGTCGTTGGTTGTCCCGGTCTTGCCCGCCAGATCGTTGCGCTTCAGCTCCATGGCCCGGTGCCCCGTACCGTAACGGATGACGTCGCGCATCATGGATGTCATGAGATAGGCGTTCTGCGGGGTGATTACCCGTTTTGCCACGGATGGAGAGTTTTTGCCGTCGCCGGTGGCGGTTTCACACTCTTGGCATACCCTGAGAGGGGTCTCCTGCCAGATAATCTCCCCTTCCGCATTCTCGATACGCTGGATGAGATAGGGTGAGATCAGGTAGCCACCGTTGGCGAAGACCGTGTATCCGGTGGCCAGCTCCAGCGGCGTTACGCTGCCGCTTCCCAAGGCAAGGGAGAGATCGCGCGGCAGGCTCTTGGAGCGGAATCCGAAGCGGGTGGCATATTTGGCGGCATATCCTACCCCAATGCTGCGTAGCAGGCGGATAGATACCAGGTTGCGTGATTTGGTGAGGGCCACCCGCAGCCGGGTTGGGCCGAAGAAGCGGCCACTGTAGTTGCGCGGTTTCCATCTCTCGTCCAGGTTCTCGTCATCCATCACTATGGGGGCATCATTGATGATGCTGGCAGCGGTGTAACCCTTGTTCAATGCGGCGGAGTAGATGAAGGGTTTGAAGGCGGAGCCCGGCTGGCGCTGCGCCTGGGTGGCACGGTTGAATTTGCTGTGGAAGAAGTCGAAGCCGCCGCTCAGGGCAGTGATGGCGCCGCTTTCAGGATCCAGGGAGACCAGTGCCCCTTCGGTCTGGGGGAGGGCCGCCAGCTCCCACCGCTTGCCATCCTGGTTGCGGATGCGGATTACGTCCCCGGTCCGCAGAAGATCGGAGATCCGTTTCGGAGGGGAGGTGTCGTTGTCGTCCGGTGTTCTCTTCAAGGCCCAGGAGAATCCGGTGTGGGGCAGGCGCACCAGCTGCTGATCCGCCGCCAGCCAAGCGGTAAGGTAATCGTCCGAGATCTCCACCACCAATGCCGGATGCAGTCCGCCCAACACAGGTATCTGCTGCAGTGCGTGTTGCGCCTTCGCTATTGCTGGCGGGATGGTGGAGTCGGGTTCTCCGGCACTCCTTAGCCAGGCGGTGAGCTCGGCCGCGGGAAGATCCAGATGACGCTCCGGGCCAGGGTAGCCATGGCGCCGGATATAGCTCAGCAGGCCGTTGCGCAGGGCCCGGTCCGCCGCTTCCTGAAGGCGGCTGTCGATGGTGGTGAACACCCGGTAGCCAGCGCTATAGGCCTGTTTTCCG
>DRMK01000081.1 GCA_011322575.1 Gammaproteobacteria bacterium | reverse complement strand
TCCCAAACCGGCCAAGGCAAGGCGCAGTCCGCAGGGAATGGCATGCCCTTTCCAAGGAGTGCAACGCGGCATTGGCCGGTTTGGGGCGCTCCCTTCGGGCCGGGCAGGAAGCGGTCATCTGCGGTGTTGCGCTCCCTTGAATTAGCTATGGCTAGTCCTGCGGTCGCGCGCCTAGCAGATGACCGCTTCCTGACCGGCTGCATCCTAAGTTATAACCTTGACGGAGTACTGGTTTCTGCATGAAGTTTCTTTATCGGACGGGAGTGCCGCTGCGTGCGCTGCTTTGCTTCGGCGCGGGTCTGATGTTCAGTGTGGCATCGTTCGGCGACGAAGGCGCTACTGGTGACGCATACCTGAGTTATCAGCGCTACCTGAACAGCAGGATGAACAGTGGCACCTTGCTGGAGCGTCTCTGGAGGCCTCGCCGTTCTTACCCGTACCGTGAAAGGGCCTTCCGGCTGTTGGGGGAGGGGGACAGGGAGGGTGCGCTGAAGGAGCTGGAAAGATATCTGGAGGTGGATCCGGAGCATCATGTGATACGTTGGTACCATCTGGTAACGATGGCGTCCGCCAAACCTGCACCCAAGCGGGTTATTGCCGCGGCTGACGAGTTTCTGCGGCACTTGCCATCGTTTGGTCCGGCCTTACTGATCCGTGCGGATGCCTATCAGAGGAGCGGGGCAGACATGAAGGCCGAAAGGGATTACGAAGCTGCTCTCGAGGATCAGATTCTGGCTCCGGCAGATCGTCTGCGGGCGAAGCGCTCCATTTACTATCTGGCCTATCGCAACGGACAGTATGCCAAGGCGCTGTCGTTGCTGGAAGAGCTGGTTGGGGCGGAACCGCAGCTTGCAGGTCTTCTTTGGCAAAAGGTGGAGATGCTGGAAAAGCTGGGGCGCAGGGAAGGGGCGCTGGATACTCTGAAGCGGATAGCCACTCCTGGTGACGAATTTCATCGGTTGGCGAAGCTGGCGGTGCTGAGTTTTCAAACCGGCAGGCTGGAGGAGGCGCTCAATTACTACAGCCGCGCCCTTGCGCTGGAGGATCGGAGGGAGCTGCGCATTCAAGCGGCCGAGGTGGCGTGGCAACTGGGGCGTTATGGTGATGTCGTCATTTTCTTGCGGCCGGTGGTAACCAGCAGCCAGGAAGGCAGTGAGGAGATCGACCTTCCCTTGCTCCAGAGGTTGTGCGATGCGTACAGCAGGCAGAAGGAGTATGAAAAGGCGCTGGAGTGCCTCATAGGTGGCATCGAGAGCGGCGCCAACAAGAAGGAGCTGTTGAAACAGGCGTTATGGTTGGCGAACAAGGCCGATGTGGAGACCCTGTCCTATCAACAGAGGCTGTACGCCGTGGCTCCGGATGCCAGGCTGGCTCTGTCCATAGCCCGAAAGCTGGAACAATCGGCAAAATCCCCCCTTGCCGGACAGTGGTTCAGACGGGCCTGGCGGTTGCGACGGAATTTCGAAACCGGTTACGCCTACGCGATGTACCTGGCTGGGAATCGAAGGGATGAAGAGGCCATCACCGTCTTGCAGTACCTGGCGTATTCGGCGGGGCTGAGTGGCGAGCATCGATACCAGTCGCTGGTGGTTTTGGGCAATTTGCTGAATACGGCCGGCGACAATCGCGGGGCGTTCGAGGTCTGGGGTGAGGCGCTTGAGCTGAAATATTCTCCGGTACTGCAGCTGCAGCGTGCCCAGGTCATGTACAAGACCGGTGATATGGAGAAGGCCGCATCGATCCTGGAGCATATCAATCCGCGTCAGCTGTCGGACAGATCCCTGCAGCAGCGGCGGGATCTGATGGCTGCGATACGTTACAAGCAGCATCGCTACGCCGATAGCGTGCGGGAGCTGAAAGAGTTGCTGAGGACAAATCCAACTGCTGCGCGCTGGATGCTGCTTGCCGATGTATATATGGCCATGGGGCGAGTCGAAGAGGCTGATGATGCCCTGTCGCAGGCAAACGCGCTGGAGGGTGGAGGTGCGTCCCGGCATCTTTT
>DRMK01000080.1 GCA_011322575.1 Gammaproteobacteria bacterium | reverse complement strand
GTTGCTGCTCTGGCAGCAGAAGATCTTCCGCTGTCCGGAGATGGGAAGCCGCACCGTCTATCTGCTTTTGGTTGCGACTGCGGCATTTGGTCCGCTGGGGGTTCTGGGGACCATGTTTACCATTCTCATGCACAGCATATATCGGCGTTTCAGCACCGATTTCAACGACTGGTACAGCGGCCTGTTTCCCGAAGATCCACCTGATGAGATCAGCGAGTTGGCGGAGTTTCTCGAAGCCCACAGCCGGCTCTCCGGGGCAAATATCCCGGACTCCTTCCGCGATATTCTGGCCAACGGAACCCAGCAACAGAAGCGGGATGCGGTAGTGTTGATGGCCAAGCATTTCCGGCCTTCTTTTGCTCCCGCCATGCGCAGCGCCCTGGTGGATCAGGATAGCTCGATTCGCATCCTGGCCGCC
Source organism: Gammaproteobacteria bacterium (assembly GCA_011322575.1). Lineage (GTDB taxonomy): Bacteria > Pseudomonadota > Gammaproteobacteria > Thiohalospirales > Thiohalospiraceae > DRMK01. Next base: position 3,882 of record DRMK01000080.1, on the reverse strand, counting down.
TCCCTGATAACGAACATCGAGAAGGAGTTCCAGAACAAGACCATGCGGGTGGACAGGGCCGTCGCCGAGTCCCCCGACAGCGTCAAGAGACTGCTCGAACAGGCCAGGCTCTATGACGACTATGCCTTTACCGGCCTGCTGGAGGAGGATCGCGAGGAGGCCAACCGGGAGCGGGCCCGGCGGGCCTACGAGAAGGTGCTCAAGCTACAACCTGACAACCGGGATGCAGCGCTTGCCCTGGGGCGCCTTCTGGTTCGATCGGGAGATCTGGAGGAGGCGCTGGAGTGGTTGCAACAGGCTCCCCAGTATCAAGATGGGGAGCCCCAGCTGATGCTCTGGTATGCCGAGTGCCTGTACCGGCTGGGACGCTTTCAGGAGCTGCGTGAATTGCTTCGTGAACATGGTACCGCTTTCGTGGACGGGCCGGGCAAGCGGCGGCCACGCATCGCCGACGCGGTACAGATGTGGATGGGGCGTGGCGCCCCAACGGCGTGATAGGCGGTCGCTGTTGTCTCAATAGCCTACGGATCTAACAATGGATATGAACAAGACGCAGGCAGATGTATGCATCATCCTGGAGGGCAGCTATCCGTTCGTCCCCGGGGGTGTCTCCGCGTGGACCCATGAGCTTATCAAAGCCCAGTCCCATCTGGATTTTCATCTGGTGCTGCTGGTTGCTCCGGGGGCCGACACCACCTATCGTTACGAGTTGCCGGAGAATGTGGTTGGGACCACCCGCATCGTGTTGCAGAGAATCCCTCACGGGGAGCACAGCGTGGCGGACGAGAAGCGGTTGCTGTCCCGGCTGGAGGAGCCCATGCTGCGCCTGCTGGTGGATGGCGGGCTGGACGAGTTGGACGAGGTGCGCTCCATTCTGACTCCCTACCGGGCCAGGGTCGGGGAGCATGTGCTGCTCAATTCACGTCACGCCTGGGACATGTTGGTACGAATGTACGAGCGCACCTATCCGGAGGCGTCGTTCCTGGACTACTTCTGGTCCTGGCGGGCGCTGTTTGCGGGGATCTATTCGGTGCTTCTGGCGGACATGCCTTTTGCGCGTCTGTATCACTCCCCCTCTACCGGCTATGCAGGTCTGTTTGCCGCTCGTGCCGGACTGGAGACCGGCAGTCCGGTGGTGGTTACCGAACATGGCATATACACCAACGAACGGCGCATAGATATAGCCATGGCAGACTGGTTTCACGAGATGGACGAGGACAGCCTGAGCGTACACCGTTTGCCACATCAGCTTAGCGATATGTGGGTTCGGGCGTTTACCGCCTACTCTCGTTGCTGCTACAGCGCCGCTCACAAGATCATCACATTGTTTGAGGGTAACCAGCTGTTCCAGCTCATGGATGGTGCCCAGGAGGGCAAGATGATGGTGATACCCAACGGCGTGGAGGTAGAGAAATACGCAGCCATTCCGCGCCGCGAGGATCGTACTCCGCCGACCATTGCGCTGATCGGTCGTGTGGTGCAGATCAAGGACATCAAGACCTTTATTCGTGCCTGTGCAATCCTGCAGGAGAGCATTCCCGATCTGCAGGCGCTGGTGATGGGTCCCACCGACGAGGAGCCATCCTATTTCCAGGAGTGCCTGGATATGGTGGAGCACGTAGGGCTGGAGAACGTCATCACCTTTACTGGTCGGGTGCGGGTGGAAGAGTATCTGGGAAGGATCGATGTGCTGGTACTGACCAGTATCAGCGAGGGTCAGCCGTTGGTGATTCTGGAGGCTGGCGCGGCCGGTATTCCGGTAGTTGCTACCAATGTCGGTGCCTGTCACGAGATCCTGCTCTCGGATCACCACGATCCCGATCCACCCCCCCATGGTGGCAGCATTACGCCGCTCTCTAACCCGGTGGCCACTGCGCAGGCGGTGGAGCGGTTGTTGACCGTACCCCAGTGGTACCAGAGTTGCAGCGAGGGGATTCGTGAGCGCGTCCGCCGCTACTACAACAAGGCGAATTTCGATCGCACCTACCGGGAGCTCTATGAGCAGCTGTTCCAGCGTGGTTCGGCAAATGTGGTGGATCTGGAGGAGGCGAGCTGATGGCCGGCGTTGGTTTCAGACTGCGGAGGTTGATGCAGCGCGACGATCTGCTGGGGATTGCCAAGGGGTTCTTCTACTCGGCCTGGGTGACGGCGGGGCCCTGGATACTGACCATCCTGGTACTGTTCATGATTATCGTGGTGAGCGGGGTCGCCGGCTACCAGACCATCGCCGAGTTCCGCCTGATCATCATCTACAACTTCGCCTTTTCGCTGGCATTCACCGGGCCGGTGTTCATGGTAGTGACCCGCTATCTGGCGGATCTGGTGTTCCGCGCCAACGAGGTTCGCAAGGATGGTTCCCGCTCCACTGACGCTGTGCCGGGCATGCTGCTGGGCTCGCTGGTGGTGGTGTTTCTGCTGCAGTTTCCCTTTGTCGGCTGGTTCTATCTCTGGTATGTGGATCTGGAGTCGTCAGTACGGGTGGCGGCGATGGTCAACTATTTTCTGGTTGCCTGTCTGTGGGTGGTTGCGGTCTATCTTACCGCGCTCAAGGCTTACAACGTGATCTCCTGGACCTTCCTGCTCGGTCTCATCGCCTCCTTTGGTCTGGCCAGGGTGTTTGCAAGTAGCTACTCCCTGGCGGGGATGCTGATGGGGTTCTCCATCGGTCTTGCCTTGATCATGTTTGCACTGATCGCCTATGTATTCTCCGAATACCGGGCGGATGCGCGTAATCTGTTCGGTTTCGTCCGCTATTTCAGGCGCTACTGGGAGCTGGCGCTGGCGGGCCTGTTCTACAATCTGGCCATATGGGTGGACAAGTGGCTCATGTGGCTGCTGGCTCCGGAGCGGGAGATGATTATCCCCGGCATGCCCTCCTACTCCGACTACGATGCGGCCATGTTTCTGGCCTATCTATCCATAATCCCGGGGCTCGCCATGTTCGTGATCAGCGTGGAGACCGGATTTTTCCTGAAGTATCTGCGCTTCTATCGTGACATCTCGGAGCATGTCAGCCTGGCCCGCATCAGGAAGAACCTGTCCGGAATCATATCGTCGTTGAGTAGCGGCATGCGCAGCATGATCGTGCTGCAGGGCTGTATCGTGGTGGTGTTGCTGCTGCTCTCGCCCAAGCTCTATGAATTGATCGGTTTCAGCTACAGCCAGATCGGGATGTTCCGCTACGGGGTGCTGGGGGCGTTCTTCCATGTGCTGCTGGTTATGCAGTTTATCATTCTGGCCTATTTCGACTTCCGGCGCCTCTCCATGCTGTTGCAGCTGTTATTTCTTGTAACCAATGCGCTGTTCACCCTTGTCAGCCTGAACATGGGATTCCCGTTCTACGGGGCCGGCTACTTCGCCAGCACACTGCTGACCTTCGTGGTCACCTACTATCTGTCGGTGCGCTACATAGATGATCTTCCCTACCGCACGTTCATCTGGGACAACCTGTCTATCAAGCGGGTGCCGCCGGTGATTCCAATCGAGCGTGGTGCCCGTCACTGAGCAGCCCTGGAGCGGGATCGCCGCGCGCGTTGCGGCCGCTACGGGTGCCCCGTTCCATATTCGGGAGGCCCACCCAGTGGGTGGCGGCTGTATCAACGAGGCGTGGCTGCTGGTGGGCGCGGACGGGCGGAGTCTCTTCGCAAAGCTGAACGCGCCCGACAGGGAGGATATGTTTGCCGCGGAGGCCGCCGGGTTGCAGGAGATAGCAGCCACCGGAACCATAACCGCTCCGGCCCCCATCTGCCACGGAGCGCTGCAGGGGCGCTCCTTTCTGGTGCTCGAGTATATCCCTTTCGGGACGGGAGACGCCTCTGAGCGCCTGGGCCGGGAGCTGGCGCAGATGCACCGCAGCTCCTGGAGCAGCTACGGCTGGTGGCG
>DRMK01000079.1 GCA_011322575.1 Gammaproteobacteria bacterium | reverse complement strand
CGCTGACAGACCAACCCTTCGGGCGTCCCTGTGGTGTTCCGCTGCGGCGTTGCAGTGCTTGACAATGGAACAACCATTGCCTGCGCACTGCGCCTTGCCGCGAAACACCACAGGGACGCTGAATCCTAATTTACTACCTTGAAAGAGTAATATTACTCCGTCAAGGTTATAACTTAGGATGCAGAGCTTCCCAAACCGGCCAAGGCAGGGCGCAGTTCCTGCTTGTGAGGGGAGCTGTATGGCGGTAACTGATCTCCATCTACACACTGTTTTTTGGCGAGACAAGCCGACCTGTTGCACTATTTCAGATCGCCCCCATGGTTACAATAGGCATCGCCTGGCGGAAATAGCGCCGCAGAGAACGGGAGATCCGGGATGGCGTCCACACCATTGGCCAAGCTCACGCCGCCGTACCTGGGAAAGATCTACAGGCGCCAGCGCCTTTTCAGGTTTCTTGACGAGGTTCGCAGCCACCCCGTCGTCTGGATCTCCGCACCCGCCGGAGCCGGCAAGACCACCCTGATCGCGAGTTATCTCGAGGTCCGCAAGCTCTCTGCATTGTGGTACCAGATGGATGAGGGTGATGGGGACGTGGCGTCCTTCTTCTATCATCTGGGCCTTGCCTGCGAACCGATGGTCCGGAACCGGCATCAACCCCTGCCGCTGCTGACTACGGAATATCTGGCTGGTCTGCCCGCCTTCGCCCGGAATTTCTTCCGGGAGCTGTTCGAGCGGCTCGAGCCTCCCGCCGTGGTAGTGCTGGACAACTATCAGGATGCACCCGCGGACAGCGTCCTGCACGAGATCCTGCCCTGCGGTTTCAGCGAGATTCCCAAGGGAGTGAATGTCATCGTGGTCAGCCGCTCGGACCCACCGGCACCGATGGTGCGCATGCATGCCAGCGACAGCATCGCCTGCCTGGGGTGGCGGGATCTTGCCCTGACTCCGGAGGAGACGCTCGCCATCGGGAAGGTTCGTGGTGCGGTGCGCCGGCTTGGCAAAGATGAGATGTTGGCCATACACAGATTTGTGGATGGCTGGATGGCCGGCCTGATCCTGGTGCTGGAACACGCAGCGGAGGCGGCGTGGTCGGGCCGCCTGGGAGAGGAGGTAAGCCGACAGGAGATCTTCGAATATTTCGCCGGGGAGATCCTCGACCGGGTCGATACCAGGACCAGATTGCTGCTTCTTACGACCGCCTTTTCCCCAGGGATCAGGCCAGCCCACGCCCGGGCTCTTACGGGAATTGCGGAGGCTGGCGAAATACTTGCCAGGCTTACGCGGCAAAACTGTTTCATCTCCAGGCATCCCGGCGCCAGGATGGAGTACCGCTACCATCCCCTGTTTCGCAGCTTTTTGCAGGCGCGCGCCACGGACACCCTTGCAGCGGAAGAGGTGAAGAGGGTACGCGGTAAGGCAGCCGAGCTGCTACTCGAGGACAGGGATGCAGACGACGCGGTAACGCTATTTGCGGCCACCGGCGACTGGGAGCGGATCCAGGCCATCGTGGCTGACAACGCCCCGGCCCTGATCCGGCAAGGGCGCAACCGGACCCTGGACCGCTGGATCGGACGGTTTCCGGCGGAGATCATCGATCGTAGCGGCTGGTTGCAGTACTGGTCCGGAGTTTGCCGGTTACCGCGGGATCCAAAGGGAGCGAGAGAGTTTCTGGAGCGCGCTTTCGCTCTGTTCGAGGCGGAGCATGACCTGCGGGGGCAGTTGCTGGCCTGGTGTGAAACCGTGGAGGCCGTGGTCTACGAGTGGGGGGATTTCACGCCGCTGGAACGCTGGATCCCCCTGCTGGATCCATTGCTGAGCAGCGCCGCGGAATCCATACCGGATGATCTTCAGGGGCGCATCTCTTGCGCCATGTTCATGGCCCTGGTCCATGCGCGGCCTGATCACCCCGACCT
>DRMK01000078.1 GCA_011322575.1 Gammaproteobacteria bacterium | reverse complement strand
CTATGCTCAGCACGTTCTTGCTGCCATCGCGCATGGTGGAGTAGAACTTGCCGGAGAGGATCCTTGCCAGATAGTTGTGCATGCCGCCCACGTTGGGGGAGATGGACATCTCGTTGTCGTTCAGGATCACCAGCATGTTGGCTTTCAGATGGCCGGCGTGGTTGAGCGCCTCGAAGGCCATTCCTCCGGTCATGGCGCCGTCCCCGATGACCGCTGCCACCTGGCGGTGGCTGCCCTCCTGCCGGGCGGCCAGAGCCATTCCCAGGGCGGCGCTGATGGAGGTGCTGGAGTGGCCGGTGCCGAAGCTGTCGTAGGGACTCTCGGAGCGCTTGGGAAAGCCGGACAACCCCCCCTGCTGGCGCAGGGTGGGCATTAGCCTGCGGCGGCCGGTGAGGATCTTGTGGGGGTAGCTCTGATGCCCCACGTCCCAGATCAGGCGGTCCTCCGGGGTGTCGTAGACGTAGTGCAGGGCGATGGCAAGCTCCACGGTGCCCAGCCCAGCGGAGAGGTGTCCGCCGGTCTGCGCAACGCTGTGGATCAGGAAGCGGCGCAGTTCCCCGGCCAGTTGCGGCAGATCCTCAGCAGGGAGCTGACGCAGCTGCTCGGGGGTTTCTATGGTATCCAGCAGAGGGTAGGTGTCGTCGCCGCTCATGTTGCGCCATCTATCCCGGGTCCAGCCGGCCAGCGGAGCGTGATGCAGGCGCTGTCCGGCGCGTCAAACTATCAATGATCGGCTTTTGTGTGTCCCGTTGCAAGGGTTTTGTCAGCTGCTGCGCTCCACTATGTAGCGGGACAGCTGACGCAACAGGTCGGCGCGCTGATCGAAGGCGGTCAGGCTCTCCAGCGACTCCTCGTGCAGCTCGCGCGCGCGCCGCCGCGCCCCCTCGATTCCCATGAGCGCCGGGTAGGTGGGCTTGCCGCGGGCCAGGTCGGAGCCCTGGGTCTTGCCCAGGGTGGCCGTGTCCCCCTCCACGTCCAGTATGTCGTCCTGGATCTGGTAGGAGAGGCCGATACATTTGGCGTAGCGATCCAGCAACCGGATCTGATCGGGATCGGCCTCCGGTGAACTGAGCGCCCCCAGCCGGACGCTGGCGCGGATCAGCGTGCCGGTCTTGTGGATGTGCATGTTCTCCAGCTCCGCAAGATCCAGCTTCTTTCCCTCGGAGGCGATGTCTATGGCCTGACCGCCCGCCATGCCCCGGGAACCGCTGGCGAAGGAGAGGGTCTCCAGCATCTCCAGGCGCCGCTGGGTACTCACCACCATCCGATCGCTACGCGAGAGAATGTAGAAGGCGAGGGACTGCAATGCATCTCCCGCGAGGATGGCGGTAGCGTCATCGAACATCTTGTGGCAGGTAGGCTTGCCGCGCCGCAGGTCGTCGTCGTCCATGGCGGGAAGATCGTCGTGCACCAGGGAGAACACATGTATGAACTCCACGGCGCAGGCCGGATCGTCCAGGGTCTCTACCGGGACCCCGAGGGCCTTGCCACTGGCGTACACCAGGAGCGGGCGAACCTGCTTGCCGCCGTTCAGGGCGGCATAGCGCATCGCCTGGTGGAGCCGCTCCGGATGGGTGTCGGCGGGTGGAAGCCAGCGTTCGAACGCGGCCTCGATACGGCTGCGGTACTCCTGCAGTTCCGGGCTGTCAATCATGATTCGGTGGCGCTATTCCGGGGAATCTTCGCTGTCGAAGGGAACCAGCTCGGCGTCGCTGTCCGTCCCCGAAAGGATCTGCACGCGCTGTTCCGCCTCCCGCAGCGCCTGCTGGCATTTGCGGGTCAGCTCGATGCCGCGCCCGAAATCCCGCAGCGACTCCTCCAGCGTGAGCTCTCCTTTCTCCATGCGCTCCACCAGTTTTTCCAGCTCCTGCAAGGATGCCTCGAAGTCGATGGATGGTTCGGTTGTCTTGGTGCGTTTTTTGGTCACGGTCGGGCCTTGCCGGTTGAAACAGTGCGATCATATCAGACAACGCGGGGTTCCGGTCAAAGCGGATGACTCCGCCCCTTGCCTGGAGCGGCGCTTGCCTAATGGTCGGAAACTGGTAGAATCTTCCCCCTTTACGAAATGCCGGCAGAGCTGCGGGCCGGATTTCGTCTCCTTGCCTTACCACTGTGAGATGGAAGGCTGCCAATCCATGAGGAGCAACCATGCGACACTACGAGATCGTGTTTCTGGTCCACCCTGACCAGAGCGAACAGGTGCCGGCCATGATCGAGCGCTACCGCGCCATCATCGAGTCGGACGGCGGGGTCATCCATCGTCTGGAGAACTGGGGCCGCCGCCAGCTCGCCTATCCCATCAACAAGGTGCACAAGGCGCATTATGTGCTGATGAATATCGAGTGCACGGCGGCGGCACTGGAAGAGCTGGAGAGTTCGTTCCGCTTCAACGACGCCGTGATCCGCAACCTTATTCTGGGCCGCAGGGAGGCGATCACCGAGCAGTCCCCCATGGCTAGGGCCAAGGAGAAGGAGGAGCGCGCCGCGCGGCCGGAGGGCGCCAAATCCGCCGCCAAGCCGGATGCCGGACAGGCTGCGGAGAGCGCAACGGAGGCGTAGCCGCTGGACAACCGTCTGGTTCTGGCGGGCATCGTGCGTGGCACGCCGCGCACCCGCGTTACCCCGGCGGGGATCCCCATCACCTCCTTTCGCCTGCAGCACCGATCCCGGCAGCGGGAGGCGGGTTACGAGCGCGAAGTGCTGTGCAGCATCGGCGTGGTGATTGCCGGTGAAGAGTGGCGGGATGTGCTGCGGGAGTTACGCCAGGGGAGCGCCGTCCGGATCAGCGGGTTTCTTAGCCGTGCCGACAATCGTCAGGGGGAGTATCGCCTGGTTCTGCATGGCCAACGTATCGAGATGATTGATCAGGAGTTCAAGCAATGAGTCGCTATTTTCGCCGCAAGAGGTATTGCCGTTTCACCGCCGAGGGTGTCAAGGAGATCGATTACAAGGACATCGCTACCCTCAAGAGCTACATAAGCGAAACCGGCAAGATCGTTCCCAGCCGTATCACCGGCACCAAGGCACGTTATCAGCGGCAGCTGGCCACCGCCATCAAGCGGGCCCGTTATCTGGCCCTGCTGCCCTACTGCGATCGCCACTAGCCGGGTGGAACCAGAGCTGCCGGAAGGCAATCGCGGCCACAGCCAGAGCGCAGATGAATTTTCTGGCCACCTACACCATGCGCAGCCGCACCTCGGCGGTGGTGGTCGTGCTGGTCGCGGCCATTCTCTCCTTGCTGTTGCCCCCCTTCAGCTATCTGAGCGGCGCCGCGTTGGGGCTGGTGACGCTGCGCCATGGGGGGCGCGACGGTTTGGTGGTCATGGCGCTAGCCGCATCGCTGTTCGTTCTGCCAGCTCTGGTGTCGGGAGGGTCCGGGATGGTGGCGATATTTGCCGCCGTGGTCTGGTTCCCCGTTTGGCTGCTGGCTTTGCTGTTGCGTCAGACCGTGTCGCTCCCTCTAGTGGTCGTGGCGGCCATGTTGCTGGGGGCAATGAGTGTGGTGGCGATACATCTGGCGCTGGCGGATCCGGAGGCATGGTGGCGCGGCAAGCTGGAGCTGCTGCAGCCTGTTCTCTCCGAGGCGGGCTGGAACGAGATTGATATACGGCAGGGGCTGGATGTACTGGCGGGGGCGATGACCGCCATGCTGGCCGGTGCGGTCATGGTGACTCCCCTGATCAGCCTGTTCATCGCCCGCTGGTGGCAGGCGCAGCTCTATAACCCCGGCGGCTGGCGCAAGGAGTTCCACGAACTGCGTATGCCGGCTCCCCTGATGTGGGTGGCGGCGGCGGTGGTCGTGGTCGCCCTGGCCACCTCGGGGGGGATGCAACGCCTCGCCGGAGATCTGTTGCTGCTGTTCATGCTGGGCTACATGCTGCAGGGCCTGGGGGTGATCCACAACCTGGTTTACCGGCGTGGCCTGCATGTGGGGTGGCTGGTGGCGCTCTATGCGCTGTTGCTGATCATCCCCCAGATAGCAGTGCTGGTAGCGGTAGTGGGGATAGTGGACAGTTGGGCGGACTTTCGTTCCCGCATCGAGCCGGACGCATCCTGATGCGCCGCCGCTGGGGGAGTACAATCGAACTATATTGAGGTGAGTTGAGATGGAAGTGATTCTGCTGGAGAGGATTGGGAAGCTGGGCGATCTGGGCGAAAAGGTCGAGGTGAAGGCTGGCTACGGCCGCAACTATCTGATTCCCCAAGGTAAGGCCGTTCCCGCCACCAAGGAGAACCTGGCTTCGTTCGAAGCGCGCCGGGCCGAGCTGGAGAAGCGGGCGGCCGAGGCGCTGGCGGCGGCGCAGGCGCGTGCGGACCGGCTGGTGGAGCTGGGCCCGGTGACCATAACCCACCAAGCGGGGGAAGGGGGCAAGCTGTTCGGATCGGTTAGCACCTCGGATATCGCCGACGCGGTTACCGCCGCCGGGGTGGAGATCTCCCGGAAGGAGGTGCGGCTCCCCGAGGGTCCGCTGCGCATGACGGGCGAGCATGAGGTGGATATTCAGCTCCATTCGCTGCTCACCCAGCAGATCAAGGTTATAATCGAAGCCGAGTAGATCCTGTAACCGCTCGGCAGGGTGTGCGGACAACAACCGCCAGGATCGCTTCCGCGAAACCCCGTGTTTGTGCAGACAGGCGGCTTTGCCCTGATTGGGCCGCCTCCCTTTGGCGTGGGAGCACGGCGGGTTGCGGCGGCGCTTGGCGGTTCGAGATGCGCCGAACGCCGCGCCATCGGTAGCTTGCCGCGCCTCCACACGGGGGGCGGCCGGAGGTGACATGCCGGATCTTTCCTATCCAGCAGATGACATGGAAGCGGCCGCCGAGGCCCTCAAGGTGCCGCCGCACTCCATAGAGGCGGAGCAGGCGGTGCTGGGTGGCCTGATGCTGGACAACGACGCCTGGGATCAGATCGCCGATCTGCTGCGCGAAGAGGATTTCTATCGCCAGGATCACCGCCGGATCTACGCCGCCATGCTGCATCTGGCGGAGCGCAACACCCCCTTCGACGCCATAACCCTCTCCGAATGGATGGAGCAGCGCGGCGAGCTGGAGGGCAGCGGCGGGCTCGCCTACCTGGGGGAGCTGGCCAAGAACACCCCCACCGCGGCCAACATCAAGGCCTATGCCGCCATCGTGCGGGAGCGCTCCATCATCCGCCAGCTGATACGGGTGGCAAACGAGATCGGGGAGAGCGCCTTCAATCCGGAAGGGCGCGACAGCGCGGAGCTGCTGGATCACGCCGAACGGCTGGTGTTCGAGATCGCCGAAAAGGGGGCGCGCGGGCGGCGCGGCTTCGTCAGCATGCCGGAGCTGATCGGTGATGTGGTGGAGAAGGTGGATGCGCTGTTCGAGCGTGGCGACCCCATCACCGGAATCCCCACCGGATTCACCGACTTCGACAAGACCACCTGCGGGCTGCAAAACTCCGATCTGATTGTGGTGGCGGGGCGTCCCTCCATGGGCAAGACCAGCTTCGCCATGAACATAGCCGAGAATGTGGCCATCAAGAGCGAGCTGCCGGTGGCGGTATTCAGCATGGAGATGCCGGGTGAACAGCTCACCATGCGCATGGTGGCCGCGGTGGCGCGCATTGATCAGCGCAAGCTGCGCACCGGGCGCCTGGATGATGACGATTGGCCGCGCATGACCTCCGCCACCAGTATCCTGCAGGGGGCCCCCATCTACATCGACGATACGCCGGCACTTACCCCCACCGAAGTGCGCACCCGCGCGCGCCGCCTGATGCGGGAGCACGGTCTGGGCCTGATAGTGATTGACTATCTGCAGCTGATGCAGGCTCCGGGATCCGGCCGGGAGAACCGCGCCACCGAGATCTCCGAGATCTCGCGCAGCCTGAAGGCGATGGCCAAGGAGCTCAATGTGCCCGTCATCGCCCTGTCGCAGCTCAACCGTTCCCTGGAGCAGCGCCCCAACAAGCGGCCGGTGATGTCCGACCTGCGCGAATCGGGGGCCATCGAGCAGGATGCCGACCTGATCGTATTCATCTATCGGGACGAGGTTTACAACGAGGACAGCCCCGACAAGGGAACGGCGGAGATCATAATCGGCAAGCAGCGCAACGGACCCATCGGCACCGTGCGCCTGACCTTCCACGGCCAGTACACCCGTTTCGACAACTTCATCCATGACGGTGTGTACGAGTAGCGTACCCGCCGTCGTCGCGGAGATCGACGGTTCCGCCCTGCGGCACAACCTGCGGCGGGTGCGGGAGTCCGCGCCGGGTTGCCCGGTGGCTGCAGTGATCAAGGCGGACGGTTACGGTCACGGCCTGATCAGGGTGGCGCGGGCGCTGCAGGGGGTGGATGCCTACGCCGTGGCCCGCCTGGAGGAGGCGCTGTGGCTGCGGGAGGAGGGGATCACCGGCCCGATCCTGCTGCTGGAGGGTTTTCTCCACGCCGCGGAGCTGGAGCCCATCGCCAGGCACCGGCTGACGGTGGTGGTTCATCACCGCTGGCAGCTGGAGGCCCTTGAAGGGGCGCGGCTGCCGCTTCCCGTGCAGGCGTGGCTCAAGCTGGACAGCGGCATGCACCGCCTTGGCTTCCCCCCCTCGGAGCTGCCGGCCGCTCGCGCCCGCCTGGCTGCCTGTGCCAGCGTAACGGGGCCGCTGGTACTGATGACCCACCTGGCCTGCGCCGACGACCGGGACAGTCCCGTCACCCTGCGGCAGTTGAGCCTTTTCGACAGATTCACGGCCGAGGCGGACGGGCAGAGCATCGCCAACTCCGCGGCCATCCTGGGGTGGCCTGCGGCGCAGCGCGGCTGGCTGCGCCCCGGTATCATGCTGTATGGTGCCTCGCCCTTTACGGAGGGCAGCGGGGAGTCCCTGGGGCTGCGGCCGGTGATGACCCTGCGCAGCCGGCTTGTCGCCGTAAACCGGCTGCGCGAGGGGGATCCGGTGGGGTATGGTGGCGACTGGATCTGCCCCGAGGATATGCCGGTGGGGGTGGTGGCCATCGGCTACGGGGATGGATATCCGCGCCACGCCCCCGCCGGAACCCCGGTACTGATCGGCGGCCGGCAGGTGCCGTTGGTGGGCCGCGTCTCAATGGATATGATCACCGTGGATCTGCGCTCCCTGCCGCACGCCCGGGTGGGCGATACGGCGATCCTGTGGGGCAGGGGGCTGCCGGTGGAGACGGTGGCCAGGCGCGCCGGCACCATCGCGTACGAGCTGTTGTGTGGCGTAGCCCGCCACCGGGTGCATTATCAGGAGATTCAGCATGGCCAAGTTCTATGAAACCCTCACCCCGGAGCTGCAGCGCTTCATCGCGGCGCAGAAGATCTTCTTCGTGGCGACGGCGCCGCTGGAGGGGCGCATCAACCTCTCCCCCAAGGGGATGGACACCTTCCGCTGCTTGGACGAGCGCAACGTGGGGTATCTGGACGTTACCGGCAGCGGCAACGAGACCGCCGCTCACCTGGAGCAGAACGGGCGCATTACCATCATGTTCTGCAGCTTCGGCGAGCAGCCGCTGATCCTCAAGCTGTATGGCCGGGGCCGGGTGATCCGGCCGCGGGATGCGGCCTGGCGGGAGTGGCGCACCAGGTTTCCCACCCTGCCCGGCGAGCGGCAGATCATCCTGCTGGAGCTCCACTCGGCGCAGACATCCTGCGGATTCGGGGTGCCGCGGGTGACGGGGGAGCTGCGCGAGCGGGATACCCTGCGTAGCTGGGCGGAGAAGAAGGGCAACGCCGGGATTCGGGAGTACTGGGAGCGCAACAACCAGACCAGCATCGACGGTCTGCCCACCCGTCTGCTCTCCGATAGCTAGCCGTGGCCCGGCCCAGGAGCTACTTCAGCTGCAGCGAGTGCGGTGCCCGGGCCCCCAAGTGGGCCGGGCAGTGTGGCGAATGCGGCGCCTGGAATACCTTGGTGGAGGTGGCCGCGCCCCCCGCGGAGAGGGGCAAGGGCGGCCGCTTCGCCGGGTACGCCGGAGCTGCCGCCGAGGCGGAGATCGCACCGCTGACCGGGCTGGGGAGCGGGAGGGAGGAGCCGCGCATTCCCACCGGCTTGTCCGAGCTGGATCACGTTCTGGGGGGTGGTCTGGTGCCGGGAGCGGTGGTGATCATCGGCGGCGACCCGGGGATCGGTAAATCCACCCTGCTGCTGCAGACCCTGGCGGTGCTGGGGCGGGAGATCCCGGCCCTCTACGTCACCGGTGAGGAGTCGCCACAACAGATCGCTCTGCGCGCGCGCCGCCTCGGCCTCCCCCCGGAGGGGATCAGGCTGCTCACCGAGACCCGGGTGGAGCGTATCGTAGCGCTGGCGGCCGCGGAGCGTCCCCGGGTGATGGTGGTGGATTCCATCCAGACCGTGCATAGCGATCTGCTTCAGTCCGCCCCCGGCTCGGTGGCGCAGCTGCGGGAGTGCGCCGCCCAGCTGGTGCGTTTCGCCAAGCAGAGCGGCATCGCCATGTTCCTGGTGGGGCATGTCACCAAGGAGGGGCAGCTGGCCGGCCCGCGGGTGCTGGAGCACATGGTGGACACGGTGCTCTACTTCGAGGGGGAGGGCAGCAGCAGCTTCCGGGTGATCCGCGCGGTGAAAAACCGTTTCGGCGCGGTGAACGAGCTGGGGGTGTTCGCCATGACCGAGCGCGGGCTGCGCGAGGTGAGCAACCCCTCGGCCATTTTTCTGTCACGCCACGATGAGCCGGTGGCGGGCAGCGTCACCATGGTGACCCGCGAGGGGAGCCGTCCCCTGCTGGTGGAGGTGCAGGCCCTGGTGGACGAGAGCCACCTGAGCAATCCGCGCCGGGTCACGCTGGGGCTGGAGCACAACCGGTTGGCCATGTCTCTGGCGGTGCTGCACCGCCATGCCGGGGTGGCTACCCATGATCAGGATGTGTTCGTCAACGTGGTGGGCGGGGTGCGGGTGACCGAGACCGCTGCCGATCTGCCGGTGCTGCTGGCGGTGCTCTCCAGCCTGCGTAACCGGCCGTTGCCGCAGGATCTGGTGGTCTTCGGCGAGATTGGCCTGGCGGGGGAGATACGTCCGGTTCCCAGCGGCCAGGATCGGCTGCGCGAGGCGGTGCGCCACGGTTTCCGCCGCGCCATCGTGCCCCGTGCCAACGCTCCCAAAAAGGGGATCGAGGGGCTGGAGATAAGCGCGGTGCAACGGCTCGGCGAGGCGGTGCAGGCGATCTAGGAATAAATTAGGATTCAGTCGGAAGGATGCTGAATTCTGATGGGGTGTTCCTCAAATCGTGTGGGTAAAATGGTAAATCACCGCGTAGCGGCTCCGTCCTTGACAGGCGGAATGCACGCCACATACTCGGTAACCAGGAGGGGATTGGGGCCGTGTGGCTGGGGACTACCGGATAGCCACCACCTGCGCCAATTGCAAGTAAGCTGGCTATCCCAAAGTGTCCCCAATCCCCTTCTGCCGACCATCTTCCGGCGTGCATTCTGCCTGTCAAGGATGATTTACCATTTTACCCACACGATTTGAGGAAGGCCTTCCTGATTTATAACATTGATAGAGTACTATCACCCCTGCGGGGGTAGTCGGGGCGGCAGGGCTCCCTCTTTGGCCAGATGGGCGTGCAACTGCAGCGGATCCAGCTTGCTGAGATCTTCGGAGCGTTCGATTACCTTTGTGCCGGATGGTAGCCGGGTCTCGAGGGCAGCGCGCAACATCCCGAGCATTTTGCTCTCTGCCGCGATCACCAGAACGTCCGCGCCATGACGGGCCAGATGCTCGGCGATCTGTCCTGCCGTCCGCTGGGCGAAGCGTCTTTCCAGTTCCTCCCGGTGGCTTTCTCTATGGTCGTCATAACCGTGGGCGGGTCCCTCGCCCGGCGCCTTCCCCCGGCCGGACTTGGAGTTGCTCCACAGATCCCGGCCCTTGGCATCCATCTCCGGATTGACCAGATCTTCCAGTTCCGTCAGGTTCGGGCCCGATTCGATGGGTGGAAAATCCGCTGGCACCAACCCGAAAAAACGCGCCCTGGCACCATCGGCCACCACAACCAGATAGTTTCTCATCACCATTCTCCTTCTCCGCGATCTCGCGCCTGAATTTGCCAGGACGATCGATGGCAAATCCTCATACGGGTTCTCTTGCTATATATGAGCGCGCGGCGAGCAGAAAACAAGGTATTACGTGGATACCAGCTTGCGATGGGTGTGTACCGACATCAGGATTCCAAAGGCGGCCATCATGGTCACCATGGAGCTGCCGCCGTAGCTTATGAGCGGCAGGGGCAGACCCACCACCGGCAGCAGGCCGCTAACCATACCGATGTTGACGAAGAAATAGATGAAGAAGGTCAGGGTCAGGCTGCCCGCCATCAGCCGCGAGAAGCAGTCTTGCGCCTGGATGGCGATCTGCATGCCGCGCCAGACGATGAACAGGTAGCAGGTCAGCAGTGCCAGGATTCCGAACAGGCCAAACTCCTCGCCCAGCACCGCAAAAATGAAGTCTGTGGAGCTCTCGGGGAGGAAGTCGAGATAGGCCTGGGTGCCGTTCAGCCATCCCTTGCCGAACCATCCCCCCGAGCCGATGGCGATCTTGGACTGGATAATGTGGTAACCCGCTCCCAACGGATCGCTCTCGGGGTTCAGAAAGGTGATTACCCGCTGGCGCTGGTAGTCGTGCATGACGAAGTACCAGACCAGGGGAGCCGCGGTGGCCTGCAGGGCGATCACCGAGAAGATGAATCGCTTGGAGATCCCGGCCAGCAGCAGGACGAAACAGCCGGAGCTGGCGATGAGCAAAGCTGTTCCCAGATCGGGCTGTTTAATGATCAGAAGGGCTGGTGATGCGATTAGCAGGGTGGCTATGGCAATCACCCGCGGCCCCGGCGGAAGATGGAATCTGGACACGTAGTGTGCCGCCATCAGGGGGACGGCGATTTTCATAAGCTCCGAGGGCTGGAAACGGAACAGGCCCAGATTCAGCCAGCGTTGGGCGCCCTTGCCGATCTCGCCACTGATGAGCACCGCCACCAGCAGCAGCAGTCCCAAGCCGTACAACCAGGGGGTCCAGTGCCTGAGCCCGTGGGGCGGGATCTGGGCCACCAGGAAGGCCACGGCAAACCCTATGGCGAGACGGATCGCCTGGCGCGCCACCAGGGCAGGACTCTGCTCCCCGGCGCTGTATAGAACCACCAGGCCGATCCCGGAGAGAAGCAGCAACCCCACCAGCAGTGGCAGGTCGATGTGCAGTCGTTGCAGCAGCCGGCCGCGGCTGGCGTCGGCGCTGGCGAACGGAACCGGTCCCGCGTTACGGCCGGGTTCCAACTCAGTCATCGCGAACTCTCTCCATGAAGGCCTCGATTACCTTGCCGGCGATGGGTGATGCAACGGCCCCTCCGCTGCCCCCGTTCTCTACAATGAGCGCCACCGCTATGCGGGGCTGTTCAGCCGGAGCGAAGGCGATGAACAGGGCGTGGTCGCGCAGTCTTTTGGCCAGCTTGCTTGCGTCGTACTTCTCGTCTTTCTTCAGCCCAAAAACCTGGGATGTGCCGGTTTTGCCAGCGATCCGGTACCGCTTGCTGGCGATGCGCCGGGCGGTGCCGTGGGGGCCATGAATCACCTGGGTCA
The DNA here is from genome assembly GCA_011322575.1 of Gammaproteobacteria bacterium. Lineage (GTDB taxonomy): Bacteria > Pseudomonadota > Gammaproteobacteria > Thiohalospirales > Thiohalospiraceae > DRMK01. The sequence goes on along the minus strand of DRMK01000078.1, from coordinate 5,875 downwards.
TGGCTTGGGTGATGGTATTCCAGTTGGCTGGATCTATGATGGACATCTGGTTCAACACCGTCGGTTCGTTGGGTTTCAGATGCTCGTTATCCGCGGTTCCGATGGCATGGATCAGGGTCGGTTGCAGATGTCTGCCACCGGTTGCCAGGGTGGCGGTGGCCACCGCCAGCTGTAGCGGCGTGGCCAGAGTGTATCCCTGCCCAATTCCGGTTATGAGCGTCTCACCGGGATACCATGGCTGGCCGCGCTTCTGCTGTTTCCACTCCCGGGAAGGGAGCAGGCCGCTCGCCTCGCCGGGCAGGTCGATACCGGTGCGGCTGCCGAATCCGAACCTGGCCAGGAAGCTGGATATCCGATCGATCCCGAGCCGGTAGGCCAGCTCGTAGTAGTAGATATCGCAGGATTCCACGATGGATTTTTCCAGGTCGGTGTAGCCGTGCCCGCTGCGTTTCCAGTCGCGGTAGGGGCGCTTGCTGCGGAACTCCGGGAAATAGATCCCGCGGCAGATCACCATATCATCCTTGCCAATCTTGCCCAGCTCCAGACCTGCCAGCCCGATGAACGGCTTGATGGTCGAGCCTGGTGGATACTGCCCCTTGATGGCGCGGTTGAACAGGGGCTGGTCGGTGGAGTCGCGCAGCATACCATAGGTATCGCTGTCTATACCGGTCACGAACAGGTTGGGGTCGTAGCTGGGCAGGCTCACCAGGGCCAGGATCTCTCCGTTTTCCGGATCCATGGCCACCAGAGCGCCGTTCTCTTCGCCAAATGCCTCCGTTGCCACCTGCTGCAGCCTGGTATCGATGGAGAGCTGCAGATCCTGGCCAGGTCGGGGAGGGGTCTGGGAGAGGATGCGTAGCCGGCGACCCAGAACGTCGGTCTCCGTCTGCTGGTAGCCTACGGCGCCATGCAGGCTCTTTTCGTGGCTGAGTTCGACACCGGTCTTGCCTATGTGGGTGCTGCCGCGATAGTTGACGGCATCTATGACACCCAGGTCGGATTCGCTGATCCTTCCCACATATCCCACCACATGGGCCGTCAGTTTTCCCAGCGGATAGTGACGTCTCAGCCCGGCCCGAATCTCCACTCCCGGGAAACGGTAGCGGTTCACGGCAAAGATCGCTACCTCTTCGTCACTCAATCCCATGCGCAACGGGACGCTGTCGAACGAGCGTTTGCGGCGTAGCTCCCTGTGAAGCCGCTCGATGCTCTTGTCGTCGATCTCGATCAGCTTGCGTAATTCGCGCAGGGTTGCGTCGAGGTTATCCACCCGTTCCGGGACCAGTTCCAGGCGGTAGGCGGGGATGTTCTCCGCCAGGATAACCCCGTTGCGATCATAGATCAGTCCTCGGGTAGGCGGTACGGGGCTGATGGTGACGCGATTGTTCTGGGACATGGTGGTGAAACGCTGGTGAGAGATGACCTGCAGGTAGAACAGCCGCGCCACCAGCGCCAGCGTCAGGAGCAGTACCACGATCAGGGCACTAATCGCCCGTACCTTGAATACATGGCGATCGCGATAGCCGTGAATTGCCTCGTTTGTGCTCATGTCAGGGATGTTGCCGGGCTAATAGTTAGGTGCGTGAAGGCACCGTTCTACTGTACCCCGAAGCGGCGCCGAACGTAGCGTAACACCAGATAGACCAGCGGCCATACCAGCATGCTGCTGACTGCGGGCAGCCAATAGTCGAAGCCGGTGGGGCGGCCGCTGACTCCTAGCACCCAGGCTCCCAGCACCCGGAACAGCGCGATTACCACCAGTACCAGTATGGCCTGTTGCCAGAGCGGATAGTTGCGGATCCGGTGGTGCAGCCCCTGTACCAGCCAGGCAACCACGGCCAGTCCCAGAGCATGTTGTCCAAGCAGTGTTCCGGTAGCGGCGTCCTGGAACAGCCCGACCAGCCAGCCGCTTCCCACACCAACCCGGTGTGGCAGGGCAATCACCCAGTAGATGAGAACCAGTGCCAACCAGTCTGGACGCAGCGGTGCCAACGCGTTCGGAAGGGGCAGCAGGGTGATCATCAGTGCCGCGACAAAGCTGGTGATGATGACCAGCAGGTGGTATGGCAGGATGCCGATCATTTTTCTTGCTCCGCATTCCCTTTCTGGTCAGGGATCCGCAGGGGCTTCTCCTGCTCTGGATTGATCCAGACCAGCAGTACCTCACGTATCCGATCCAGATGGGCCAGCGGTGCCGCTTCTACTACCGCGTAGGGGCGCGAGGGATCGCTTTCCACCTTGACTATGGTGGCGACAGGATGCCCGGGAGGAAAGCGCCTGCCGAGACCCGAGCTGATTAGCACATCCCCCTCGCGAATATCCGCATTGTTGGGGATGAATGGAACGTCCAGACGGTTGGAAGCCCCAGTTCCCACCGCTATGGCCCGTAAACCGTTCCGGTTGACCTGTACCGGGACAGCGTGTCCCGGATCGGTGAGTAGCATGGCAGTGCTGGAGAAAGGATCTACGCGAATTACCTGGCCCATGATGCCGTTGGCGTCCAGTAGAGGTTGACCAGGGAAGACGCGATCCCGGCTCCCCTTGTCGATTATGATGCGGCGGCTGAAAGGGTCCAGATCCACGGCCACGATCTCCGCCACCATGGTCTCTTCCACGGTCTCTCTGGAGGTGTGCAGCAGCCTGCGCAGCCGTCTGTTCTCCGCCTCCAGAGCTATCAGCCGTTGCAGCTGGGCATTGAGCAGGGTTTGCCGAACACGCAGCTCTTCCACCTCTCTCTGCAGGGCGCTGCGTGACTGTAGATACTGGCCCGCCATGCGCAGCGGGGAGGTGGACATCTCCACCAGCGACTGGAGGGGGTAGATGACCAGGGACATGGCGCTGCGCAATGAGCCCAGGTAGTGCCATCGGTGATCCATGGTCATCATGACGATGGAGAGCAATACGAAGAATATGAGCCGCGCCGTGGCGGAGGGTTGCCGGGCAAATAGCGTTCTTATTTCAGTCCTCCTCAGACCAGGCGTACATCACCGGTTTTTCGGGATGAAACAGTTGCGGAACCGATACTCAGTCCAACGGAAACAGGTCTGCTCCATGCTGGTCGATCATTTCCAGCACCTTGCCACCACCGCGGGCCACGCAGGTGAGGGGATCCTCGGCAATGATAACCGGCAGGCCGGTCTCCTCCATCAGCAGCCTGTCGAAGTCGCGCAGCAATGCGCCTCCACCGGTCAGCACCATACCCCGTTCGGCGATGTCCGCCCCAAGCTCCGGGGGAGTCTGTTCCAGAACTGTCTTGACCGCCGCCACGATCCCTTTCAGGGGTTCCTGCAGGGCATCCAGTATTTCGGTGCTGTTGACCGTGATGGAGCGTGGTATTCCCTCCGCCAGATTACGTCCCCTCACCTCCATCTCCTCCGCCTCGTCGGAGGGGTAGGCGGTTCCGATCTCGTGCTTGATGCGTTCGGCGGTGGATTCGCCGATCAGGCTGCCATACTTGCGCCGCACGTAGTTGATGATGGATTCGTCGAAGCGATCCCCGCCAATACGCACCGAGGTGGAGAATACGATGCCGTTCAGGGAGAGCACCGCAATCTCGGTGGTTCCGCCCCCGATGTCCAGCACCATGGAGCCGCGTGCCTCGTTGATGGGCATGCCGGCCCCGATGGCGGCGGCCATGGGCTCCTCGATCAGATAGACTTCACGCGCTCCGGCACCCATGGCCGATTCACGTATGGCGCGCCGCTCTACCTGGGTGGCGCCACACGGCACGCAGATCAGCACCCGCGGACTGGGTTTAAGGAAACGGGTTTCGTGAACCTTGCGGATGAAGTGCTGCAGCATCTTCTCCGTAATGGTGAAATCGGCGATTACACCATCCTTCATCGGGCGGATGGCGACAATATTTCCCGGCGTGCGCCCCAGCATCATCTTCGCCTCGTGGCCCACCGCGGCAATAGCCTTGGGGCCGCCCGGCCCGCGGTCCTGGCGGATGGCTACCACCGATGGTTCGTTCAGAACGATACCCTTGTCGATCACATATACGAGAGTATTGGCGGTGCCAAGATCGATGGATATGTCGTTGGAGAACAGCCCCCTTATACGTCCAAATCCGAGCATGATTCTCTTTTTCCTGCCTGTGTTGATACCTGTGGTTTAGGGCCCTGTACCTCTTTCCAGGGCGTTTGAAGCAGAGCCGCTGCTCATTTTTGATAGCACGGCGGGCACGTTTCCGGACAGTAATCGGCCAATCTTCCGTACTCTGTAGCCCGACGCGGGATACCGTATTCTGGGCCGTTCTGTCTTCAGCGATTTATGAAATAGGCAACTTTAACAACGGCGGGGGTTTGGGGCAAGGAGATATATGTGATAGTTTGTACCGATTTGAACGGTAATGCAACAGGAGCGGAGTGTTTCCATGACTCTGGAGAGAGCCGATATCGAGAAGATAGCCCACCTGGCGCGGTTGCGCGTAGATGAGGGGGATATCCCCCTCTATACCCGGAACCTGTCCGGGATCCTGGATCTGGTGGAGCAGATGAACCAGGTGGACACTACCGGAGTGGATCCCATGGCGCACCCCCTGGAGATGGGGCAGCGCTTGCGCCCGGACCAGGTCACCGAGACCGACCAGCGAGCCAGGTTCCAGCAGATTGCTCCCCAGGTGGAGGCGGGCCTCTATCTGGTACCCAAGGTGATCGAGTAACGGGACGGGGAGACGACCATGCATGACAAGTCCATCTCCGAGCTGGCCGCGGGGCTGCGTGCCCGGGAGTTCTCCAGCGTCGAGCTGACGCGCCACTACCTGGAGCGCATAACGCGGTATGACAGCCGGCTCAACAGCTACATAACCGTCTGCGAGGAGCGCGCCCTGGAGCAGGCCGCAGCGGCGGATCGGGCGCTGGCCGCGGGAGACGCGGTCTCCCTCACCGGGATACCCCTGGCGCAGAAGGATATCTTCTGCACCGACGGGGTGAAGACCAGCTGCGGCTCGCGCATGCTGGACAACTTCATCGCCCCCTATGATGCCGGCGTGGTGGAGCGTTGCGATGCGGCTGGCATGGTGATGCTGGGCAAGACCAACATGGATGAGTTCGCCATGGGCTCCTCCAACGAGACCAGCTGGTACGGGCCGGTGCACAACCCGTGGGACACGGATGCGGTACCGGGAGGATCATCCGGCGGCTCGGCGGCGGCGGTGGCGGCCTGTCTGGCACCCGTGGCCACCGGTACCGACACCGGCGGCTCCATCCGCCAGCCCGCCGCCCTGTGCGGCATCACCGGCATCAAGCCCACCTACGGGAGGGTCTCCCGCTGGGGCATGATCGCCTTCGCCTCCAGCCTGGACCAGGGCGGGGTGATGGCGCGCAGCGCCGAGGATGCCGCCCTGCTGCTGAAGGTGATAGCCGGGTTCGACGAGCGGGACTCCACCTCGGCGGATCGGGACGTGCCGGACTACAGCGCGGCCCTGAACCGGGATCTGGCGGGTCTGCGCATCGGACTGCCGCGCGAATATTTCACCGACGGCCTGGATACCGGCGTGGCCCGGGTGATCGAGGAGGCCATCTCCGAGTACCGGGCGCTGGGGGCGGAGGTGCGCGAGATCTCCCTGCCCAACACCGAGCTGGCGGTGCCCACCTACTACGTCATCGCGCCGGCGGAGTGCTCCTCCAACCTGTCCCGCTTCGACGGGGTGCGCTTCGGATACCGCTGCAGCGATCCGGCGGATCTGGAGGATCTCTACAAGCGCTCCCGTGGCGAGGGGTTCGGCGCCGAGGTGAAACGCCGCATCATGGTGGGCACCTACGCCCTGTCGGCCGGCTACTACGACGCCTACTATCTCAAGGCGCAGCAGCTGCGCCGCCTGATCCGCGATGACTTCGCCCGCGCCTTCGAGGAGGTGGATGTGATCATGGGG
>DRMK01000077.1 GCA_011322575.1 Gammaproteobacteria bacterium | reverse complement strand
TTAACCACCACAAGCTGCTGCTGGACCCCTACGCGCGCCAGCTGCAGGGCAGCTTCCGCTGGATCGAGGCCCACTACGGTTACCGCTTCGGCAGCTCGCGTGAGGATCTCTCCTTCGACAAGCGCGACAATGCGCAGGCGCTGCCCAAGTGCCGGGTGGTGGATCCCGCCTTCACCTGGGACGGGGACCGTCCGCCCGCCATCCCCTGGCCGCAGACGGTGATCTACGAGACCCATGTGCGCGGCTTCACCATGCTGCATCAGGGGGTGCCGGTGGCGCAGCGCGGCACCTTTGCCGGACTCGGTCACCGCGAGGTGGTGGCCTATCTGAAGGCGCTGGGGATCACATCGGTGGAGCTGATGCCGACACACGCCTTCCTGGACGAGCACTTTCTGGTGAAAAAGGGGTTGCGCAACTACTGGGGCTACAACACCCTGAACTTCTTCGCTCCCGAGCTCCGCTATCTGAGCCGCCCCGAGCTGGCGGAGTTCAAGACCATGGTGCGGCGGCTGCACGACGCCGGGATCGAGGTGCTGCTGGACGTGGTCTACAACCACACCGCGGAGGGCAACCAGCTGGGTCCCACCCTCTGTTTCCGTGGTATCGACAACGCCTCCTACTACTGGCTGGATCAGGACAATCCGCGCTACTACATCAACGACACCGGCGTGGGCAACACCCTCAATCTCACCCACCCGCGGGTGCTGCAGCTGGTGATGGACAGCCTGCGCTACTGGGTGAGCGAGATGCATGTGGACGGCTTCCGCTTCGACCTGGCGGTGACCCTGGGCCGCGAGCGGCACGGCTTCGATCCGCACAGCGGCTTCTTCGACGCCATTCAGCAGGATCCGGTTCTCTCCAGGGTCAAGCTGATCGCCGAACCGTGGGACATCGGGCCGGGAGGGTACCAGCTGGGAGGCTTCCCCACCGCCTGGAGCGAGTGGAACGACCACTTCCGGGACACGGTGCGGCGGTTCTGGCGGGGTGACAAGGGGGTGCTGCCGGATCTGGGGCGGCGTCTGCTGGGCTCCAGTGATCTTTTCGAGAGAGGGGGGCGCAAGCCCTGGGCCAGCATCAACTTCGTCGCCTGCCACGACGGCTTCACCCTGGCCGATACGGTGAGCTACAACGAACGCCACAACGAGGCCAACGGGGAGCAGAACCGGGATGGCCACCACGAGAACTTCAGTTGCAACTACGGCGTGGAGGGAGCCACCGATGACACGGAGATCCTGGAGCTGCGCCGCCGCCAGCGCCGCAACATGCTCGCCACCGTACTGGTTGCCCAGGGGACTCCCATGCTGCTGGCCGGGGACGAGTTCGGCCGCACCCAGCAGGGCAACAACAACGCCTACTGTCAGGACAACCGCATCAACTGGATCGACTGGAGCGCCATCGACGGCGAGGAGCGGGAGTTCATCGACTACGTGCGCCACCTGATCGCGCTGCGCCACGATCACCCGGTTCTGCGCCGGGATCACTTTCTGCACGGCCGGCAGCGCTCCCCGCGCACCGGCCTGCGCAACGTGGAGTGGCTGGATCCGGCCGGGGGCGAGATGAGCGCGGAGCGGTGGCACGATGGGGATCTGCACTGCATCGGCGTGCTGCTGAGCGGCGACGCCCTGGAGAGCGAAAATCTGCCGCCGTCGCTGGAGGTGGACGATACGCTTCTGATCGTGTTCAACGCCTCGGCCGGCGAGGTGCAGTTTCAGATGCCGCAGCTACCCGCCCTGGAGCGGGCCGAGCCCTACTGGATCTGTCTGCTGGACACCAGCCGCTCCCGCCAGCAGGAGGGGGAGCGGCGGGTGGTTACCGGGAAGACCATCCCGGTGGCCGCGCGCAGCACCCTGCTGTTCTCCCTGGTGTGCGCCGGATGCGCGCGG
>DRMK01000076.1 GCA_011322575.1 Gammaproteobacteria bacterium | reverse complement strand
GCTGGAACACCAGCTGGCGGGCGAAGTAGATGTCGGTCCCTTCCCGGAATACCACCGTAATGCCGGACAGGCCGGTCTTGGATATGGAGCGCACCTCCTCCACGTCGGGCAGCGCATACATCACCGCCTCGATGGGGAAGGTGATCAGCTGCTCCACCTCCTCGGCCGCCAGACCCGGGGCCTCGGTGTTGATGGAGACCTGGATGTTGGTAACGTCGGGGAAGGCGTCCAGATTCAGTTTGGGCACCACGAAAAAGGCCGACACCACCAGCACCAGCAAGCCGATGGCCACCAGCAGCCGGTTGGTGACCGACCAGTCGATCAAGCGATTCAGCATCTCTGTTCTCCCGGTCGGTCAGTGGTTGTGCGGATCGAAGCCGCCCTTGGCCATCTCGGACTGGACGAAAAAGGCCCCCTTGCCGACGATGCTGGTGCCTTCCTCGATACCCTCGATAAGCATCCGGTTACCCGCGGTACGCAGCACCTTTACCTCCTTCGGCTCGAAGCGCCCCGGAGCGGTCTCCACGAACACCTGCCAGTCACCGTCGGGGCTGCGCAGCACGGCGGCCACCGGCACAACCAGGCCCTCCAGTTTTCTCTTGTCCTCGATAACCACCTCCACAAACTGGCCGGGGTGGAGGGTGTCATCCGGATTGGCCACCTCCACGCGCAGCGCCAGGGTACGGGTGACCTCGTCCAGGGTGTGGCGGGCCTGTACCACCTTGCCCTCCAGCCAGCGCTCCCCCACCCGGATTTGCGCCGGAGAACCCAGCGTGATGCGCGCGGCGCTCTCGGGCGTCAGGCGGGCCTCTACCCAGAGCTGGCTCTCGTCGCTGATCTCCAGCAGCACATGCCCTGGCTCCACCAGCTCTCCGACCACGAAATCGTCGCTGATGACGGTGCCGTTCTGGGAGGCGAGCAGCTGGAACTCACCGGTAGCGCGGGAGGCGTCTCCGGTCCTGATCAGGGAATCGATCTGCCTCTTGGTCATGCCAAAGGCGCTGACCCTGGCATAGGCCTGCTGCCAGGCAATCTGCGCGGCCACGTAGCGCTTTTCGGAGACCACCTGGCGGCCCAGCTTCTTCACCCGGCGCAGCTCCACATCGGCCTCCATCAATGTCCCTTGGGCCTCGGCCATCTCCACGCTGGAGAGGGTGACCAGGGGTTGTCCCTTTGTTACATGATCGCCGAGGCGGACGTGGCGTTTCATTACCTGGGCCGGTATGCGCGGAGTTACCCGGGTGGTGCGGTAGGCGTTCAGCATCACCTCACCGGGAGAGGTTATCGCCTCACCCAGCGACTCGCGCCTGACGATGAGGGTCTCGATGCCGGCGTTGTGGCGCTGTGCCGCGCTCAGTTCGGTATCGGCAGCTTCGCCATGCCCGTGTTGGTGATTGCCGCCCTCTTCGCCATGGCCATGTTCTGCTTCCGCCCCGTGATCGTGCTTCTCTTCGCTATGCTCGGCGTGTGAGTCTTCTCCGATCTCCATCCCCGAAAAATCAAGAGCATCCTCCTCCTGACCATGGTCGTGACCGTCGTTCCGTTGTCCGGCAGCCAACGCCAAGGGGCTTGCCAGGCTCAGCAGTAGTACTGGTAGCAGCAGGGTTCTCATTTTTCTGTCTCTCCGGGATTCGTGTTGGTATTCTGGTTCCGCTCCGCCAGTCCCAGCCAGCGCTCGATCTGACCGGAAGCTTCCAGCCAGGCCACCGCTGCCTGCCATACCTGGTTTCTGAGGCGGCTCGCGGTGGCCTGGGTGTCGATGTTCTGTTTGGCCTGGATGAGAAAGTCGGTGGCGGTCAGCTCCCGTGCCTGCCACATCTGCTCCAGCAGCTCCCTCTGTCTCTGTAGCGCCTGCTGGCCGGTTGCCTTCCAGGCTTCCCAGGCGCGGCTGGTACTGCTGAAGCGGCCCAAAGCGCCCTCCAGCCGGGCGGCGGCCCGGCGGCGGGCGTCACGGTAGGCCTGCTCTTCCGCGCTGGCCTGATGGGAGGCGGCGCGGATCCCGGCCTGGTAGTTGTTACGCACGAACAGTGGTATGCCGATGCTCAGCCCAAGCAGTTCGTCCGACTCCTCGCGGCCGGCCCGTATTCCGATGGTGGGATCGATCTTGGCCCGCTTTCTTGCCAGTTCTATGCGCGCCCGGGCAGCCTCCATGCGGTGGCGCACTATCTCCAGCTCTGGGAGGGAGTCCAGCAGCGTCATGTCTGCCTGCGCGGGTGGCGCCGGCTCCTCCGGTAATGCCGGCCACTGTGCCAGCGTCAGGCCGCTGACCGCCTGCAGGGCGGCCTCGGCCGCGATCAGCTCGCCTTCGCTCGCCGCCTGTTCCATGAGCGCCTCGCTGTACGCGACCTCGGCCAGGGTGACATCCAGCGCCGCCACGTCACCGGCCTCGCGGCGCTGTTTTACCGCCGCTACGAACTCCTCCATCAGGCGGCTGCTGCGTTGCGCCAGGGCCAGCATCTCCCGCGCGGTGGAGTAGCGCACCAGGGCTTCGAGAGTCTCAATCGCTATGCGCTGGCGAACCCCTCTCAGCCCGGCTTCGGCCGCCAGCGTTTCCTGGCCAGCGATACGTGTCAACGCCCCCCGTTTGTCGCTCCAGTCGATGGTCTGGGTGAGGCCAAGGGAGGTTGTGTTGACGCCGGTCTGTTCGGCATCCAGCTCCAGCTGGGGATTGTGCAGTGGACGATCGGCCCCTTCGGCCCGCGCGCGCGCGGCCTCCAGCGCCGCATGGGCTTTCCGGACCGCCGGGCTCTCCGCCCAGACCCGTTCGACGAATGGCGCCAGCCCATCAAATTTGTCCGCCCGGGCCGGGGACGGAGTTTCCCCGGACTGCGGGGAGGTCTCTGCCCAGACGGGCAGTACCAGGCAGGCGTATATGCCTGCGCAACAGATGACTCTCAAAAACATGGTAAGGATCCTTCGGATGCAACAAACGGTGCGCTACCGGCCCTGTGTCCGGTAGCACGCTTCGTGCCGGGAAGGATCAGGCTATAGGAGGCCTCAAATGTGGTGTGAGGTAGAGAGATGGCAGCGTTGCTGCAGGAGAGAGGTATTGCAGCCGGTTGGGGTTCACAGCCAGTGCGGCAGATTCATTGATACAGCCGGTAAGATGGGCCGCACCGTGGCAGCAGTGATTGGCGTGGTGGCGCTCGCCATCGGAGTGGGTGTGTGGTTCAGCTGTCTGCCGCTCGAAAACCACGATGTCATGCCCTGCCAGTGGCTCGGGATGGATGTCCCAAGCCAGTGCTGTGCTTGCGCAGATGTTGGTCAGTAACAACAGACAGAGCAGTTGGCGTTTCATCCGGCTAATTAAAGCACGCTTTGTCTTGTTGTCAACCATCCGCAAGCTGATTTATTTGGGAAAACCGGGTGTTGGAGGAGCCGCACATGGCCAATTCTCCCGTTTTCTACTATCCTTCCACGGTAGGAATGCTCCCATTCAAGCTGGCAGCCACTCAATGTCCGAACGGCTGGAGGACTTTCTGGCATCTCCGCGCGGGCGGAGAGGTTACCGCTTATTTTCAGCTATCAGGATCCCGGTTACGCGGATTCGGTGGTTGAGTGGTGTGTGGGAGTCATGTGCTCCCGAGAATCTGGACGAGGAGAGAGAGCCCGGTCGCAATGATCCCTGCCAGAGCGGAAGCGGCAGGAGGTACAAGCGCTGCTGCCTGCAGTGAAGCGCGCTGGGCAGGCCGTTGGCGATGACAAGAATCATTCTGATCTCCGTGGGTTTTCTGTGCGTGGCCTTGGGAGCAGTGGGTTTGGTGTTGCCGGTGATGCCCACCACTCCCTTTCTGCTAGTGGCCGCCGCCTGTTTTGCCCGCTCCTCTCCCCGTTTCCACGACTGGTTGCTCAATCTGCGGCTGTTCGGGACCCTCATCAAAAACTGGCAGCAAAATCGTACTATTCCCATCAGGGCCAAGCTGCTGGCCATAGCCACCATCGTGCTGCTGGGCGGGTC
>DRMK01000075.1 GCA_011322575.1 Gammaproteobacteria bacterium | reverse complement strand
GGTTTGATATATTGGCTAAACTATAGTATATGTAAATATGTACATATTTATGAGACGGATGTATATTCTGAGGATACCTTGACGTTTGCAAGAGACGAGGCATCCCACCTACCAGTGACAGAGCCGCGCAACGAGGAAATCCCACTGATAGAAAGTTTGTAATAGACAGAGAGAAACCAGACATGGAGCAGAGCAATACCAATTCTGCCAGCCAGTCCACCCTGGACGGCATCTATCAGGAGACCGAATACCTGGAGATAAACACCGGGGGCAAAACCATCCATGCCAAGCGGATTCCCGGTAGATGGCGTACCCTGAAGTGGTGGACAAGTTCCGTCTGGCTGCTCTTTTTCCTGGGGCCCTACCTCAGGTGGAACGGCCGGCAGGCAGTGCTGTTCGACATTCCCAACCGGCAGTTTCACATCTTCGGGGCCACCATTCTTCCCCAGGATTTCTGGATGCTGTCCCTGGTGCTGCTGTTTTTCGCCATCCTGCTGGCCATGGCGACCGCTCTGGCCGGCAGGGTCTATTGTGGCTTCTTCTGTTTCCAGACTGTGTGGACCGATCTGTTTACCTGGCTGGAGGAGAAGCTGGAGGGGCCGCCGCAGAAGAGGCGCAAGCTGGATCAGTCCCCCTGGGACCTCCACAAGCTGCGCATCAAGCTGATCAAGCACCTGATCTGGGTGGCCATAGGGCTGCTCACCGGGATATCCTTCGTGGCCTGGTTTACCGACGCCTACCAGTTCTGGGGAGATCTGTTTCGTCTGGATCTTCATCCTGCGGCTTGGGTCACCATCCTGCTGTTTACCCTGGGAACCTATTTTCTGGCCGGGTTCCTGCGCGAACAGGCCTGTTTCTGGCTCTGTCCCTATGCGCGTATCCAGTCCGCAATGGTGGACAAGCACACCCTCATCCCCGCCTACGACGCCAAAAGGGGTGAGCCGCGCGGCCGGCTCAGAAAAGGGGGCGATACGGCAGGACTGGGTGATTGCATAGACTGCAATCAATGCGTCGCGGTGTGCCCCACCGGGGTGGACATTCGTCACGGCCTGCAAGAGGGATGCATCATGTGCGCCCTCTGTATCGACGCCTGCGATCAGGTGATGGACAAGATCCAGCGCCCCCGCGGGCTGATCCGCTATGCCTCTCTGGATGAGCTGGAGGGTGGCGAGGTGTTACCGCTCCTCAAACGGACCCGTATCTGGGTCTATGGCTCGATCCTGCTGCTGGCCGTTCTGGGCATAGCATGGGGGCTCAGCTCCCTGGACGCCATCCAGCTCAACGTGATCCATGAGCGCCAGCCCCTGTTCGTGGTGGAGAGCGATGGCTCCATCCAGAACAAGTACACCCTGAAGGTTCTCAACAAGACCATGCAGGATATTCCGGTAACCGTGGAGGTCTCCGGCCCGGAAGGGGCGGTGGTGCATGGTTTCCGCGGGTCGGCAACCATCAGGCGCAGCACCACCACGCCGTTGACCATATTTGTCCGGGTGCCGCGCCGGAACCTCCGCGGAGAGTCGGAACCGATCCGGTTCCGGGTAACGAGCACGCAGGATCCCGAACTCCATGCTGAAGAGGAAAGCCTGTTCCTGGGTCCGGGTTCCGGATAGCCCGGTACGAGGATGCACCAAGCGAATTGCGGTAGCTTGCGGGTGAAATATCCGGACTGGTGAGAGCTATTTGGCAGCGTTGCCCCGGCGTAGCATGTTGCGCATCTGCTCCAGATGGGCCCGGCCGCGGCGCAGGCTCTCCTCGGGCGAGAGCTTGGCGGCGCGGGAGCCGCCCTGCCACTCAAGATCCTCTTGTGGCAATTCGTCCAGAAAGCGGCTCGGTTCGCACTCTACCATCTCGCCCCCCTTTTTGCGTTTTGTCGCGCAGAGAAAGGTGAGGGCGCGCTGGGCGCGGGTGATGCCAACGTAGGCCAGGCGGCGCTCCTCCTCCAGCGCCTCCCCCTCGAGGCTGGCGTGATGGGGCAGCAGCTGCTCCTCCATTCCCGCCAGAAATACATGTGGGAACTCCAGCCCCTTGGCGGCATGGATGGTCATAAGAGCCACCGCGTCCGCCTCCCCTTCCTCCTGGTCACTGCGCCCCAGAATGTCCATCAGGGTCATGTGGGAGACCAGCTCCGCCAGGCTCCTCTCCTTCGTCCCGCTCTCCTGGATCCGCTTCATCCAGGCCAGTAGCTCCTGGACGTTTTCCCAGCGCCGTTCGGCCATCTTGCCGTCCCTGGAGCTCTCCTCCAGCCATTGCCGGTACCCTATCTGGACGAGCAGATCCCGGACTAGCTCCAGCGCATCTCCGCGCGCCGCGCGGTCCGCCATCTCCACCAGCCAGTCGGCGAAGCGCTGCAGCCGCTGCAGTGCGCGGTCGGAGAGATGGTGCGCCAGCCCCAGCTCGAAGCAGGCGGTGAACAGGGAGATCTCCCGCTCCCTGCTGTAGGAGGCAAGTTTCTCCAGGGTTCCCGGTCCGATCTCGCGGCGCGGGGTGTTGACGACACGCAGAAAGGCGGTGTCGTCATCCTGGTTTACCAGCAGGCGCAGATAGGCCATCAGATCCCTGATCTCAGTATAGGCGAAAAATGATGTGCCGCCGCTCAGGCGGTAGGGAATGTTGTGCTCCCGCAGCGCCTTCTCGAACGGCCGCGACTGGTGATTGCCCCGATAGAGAATGGCGTAGTCCCGGAACCTGCCTCCCCTGACGAAGCGGTGATGGAGGATCTCGGAGGCCGCCCGCTCCGCCTCCAGCTGCTCGTTACCAACCTGAATCACCCGCAGGGGATCGCCGTAGCCCAGCTCGCTCCAGAGCCGCTTGGCAAACAGGTGCGGATTGTTGCCGATCAGCTGGTTGGCCGCCTTAAGGATACGCCCCGTAGAGCGGTAGTTCTGCTCCAGCTTGATCACCTCGAGGGCCGGAAAGTCATCCCGCAGACGGGCCAGATTCTCCGGATTGGCGCCACGCCAAGCGTAGATGGACTGGTCATCGTCACCCACCACGGTGAGCGCGCCACGCACCCCTGTCAGCAGCCTTACCATCCGGTACTGGGTGGCATTGGTATCCTGGTACTCATCCACCAGCAGGTAGCGGATGGTGTTGCTCCAGCGTTCCAGAATGTCGGGGCGCTGCTCGAACAGCAACACCGGAAGCATAATCAGATCGTCGAAATCGAGCGCATTGTAGAGCTTCAGGTGACGGCAGTACTCTTCATACAGGGCCGCTGCGGCAGCCGTGGCCGGATCATCCGGCGCCGCATCCCGCCGGGCCTGCTCGGGGGAGACGAGGCCATTCTTCCAGCGCGATATCTGCCAGCGCACCTGCTCCGCCAGCCCCTTGTCGTCACCCGCGCCGCGCCGCATCAGCTCCCTGATCAGGTCCAGGCTGTCGCCGGCATCATAAATGGAGAACCCGGGCCGGTAACCCAGGCTTTCCAGCTCCCGCCGGATGATGTTCAGCCCCAGGGTGTGAAAAGTGGAGACTCTTAAACCATGCCCCTGCCTGCCCTCCAGCAACCTGCCTACCCTCTCCTTCATCTCGCGCGCCGCCTTGTTGGTGAAAGTGACAGCAGCTATGTTGCGCGCGGGAATACCGCACTCCCGGATCAGCCAGGCGATCTTGTGCGTGATTACCCGCGTCTTGCCGCTGCCGGCCCCCGCCAGCACAAGCAGCGGCCCATCCATATACCGCACCGCCTTGCGCTGGCGCGGATTCAGGCCGGGGTCTGGGAGACGGGAGGTACTCATGGGGGCGCTATTGTACCAATCCCGGGAGGCAGGTCATCCGGATTTTTTGCCCCCGGCGAGACGGAAAGGCGAAGCATCGAGGCTTGCCTTGTGCGCAAATATTGTGTATTATTCCAAGGCTCGGATGCGGGGTGGAGCAGTCCGGTAGCTCGTCGGGCTCATAACCCGAAGGTCGTAGGTTCAAATCCTGCCCCCGCTACCAACATTCATAATAAAAAAGCCCCGAATCCGGGGCTTTTTTATTGCAAGCGGCTGATCTATAATAGCCAGTCGGCGCCCGGTTGTTACGGGCGCAAGTAGAAGTGGGCCGTACGGCCCATTTTTTGTTTGTAGCGTGGGGAACGGATGGTACGGCAGGCAGCTGATCGGTTGTACGAGCTATTGACTCCGGCGGTGACCGCCCTTGGCTATGAGTTGGTGGGAGTCGAGCATCTCCGGCAGGGAAAACACTCGGTGTTGCGGGTCTACATCGACAGCGAAAGCGGGGTGACGGTGGAGGACTGCGCCCTCGTCAGCCATCAGGTGAGCGGAGTGCTGGACGTGGAGGAGCCGGTGCGCGGGGAGTATTCCCTGGAGGTCTCCTCGCCTGGACTGGACCGGCCGCTTTTCACCCTGACCCAGTTCGAGC
Organism: Gammaproteobacteria bacterium; assembly: GCA_011322575.1. GTDB lineage: Bacteria > Pseudomonadota > Gammaproteobacteria > Thiohalospirales > Thiohalospiraceae > DRMK01. The sequence continues at coordinate 8,533 of DRMK01000075.1, read as the reverse complement.
GCTTCCGTGGCCGGCAGGCGCGGCTGCTGCTCGCCGCGCCGCACGAAGGACGCCGCAAGTTCAGCGGCAGGCTGGAGGGGGTCCGTGACGGGCAGGTGGTGATCGATGTGGACGGAGAGCAGCTGCTGTTCTCCCTGGCAGAGATCGACAGGGCGCGGCTGGTGCCAGAGCTGTAGTTTATTGAAACATTTTTATAGAGGCATGGTATGAGTAAAGATATTCTGCTTGTTGTCGATGTCGTGTCCAACGAGAAGGGGGTGGACAAGGAGGTCATCTTCGAAGCGCTGGAGGCCGCCCTCGCCACTGCAACCAGAAAACGCCATGCCGGGGACATCGATGTCCGCGTGGAGATCGATCGGGAGACCGGAGACTACCGCACCTTCCGCCGCTGGGAGGTGGTTGAGGATGACGCCGTGGAGGCCCCCCAACGGCAGTTCACCCTCAGCGCAGCGCGGGAGGACAACCCGGACATCCAGCTGGGGGACTACATCGAGGAGGAGATCGAATCGGAGAGTTTCGGCCGGATCGCGGCCCAGACCGCCAAGCAGGTGATCGTGCAGAAGGTCAGGGAGGCGGAGCGGGCACGTATCGTCGAGGAGTACAAGGATCGGGTCGGGGAACTGCTCTACGGCGTGGTCAAGCGGGTGGATCGGGGCAATGTCACCCTGGATCTGGGCAACAACGTGGAGGCCTTCATCCCCCGCGAGGAGATGATTCCGCGCGAGCCGGTGCGCTCTGGGGATCGCCTGCGTGGCTACCTGAAGGAGGTGCGTTTCGAACAGCGCGGCCCGCTGCTGTTTGTGAGCCGCACTGCCCCCGAGTTCATTGTCGAGCTGTTCAAGCTGGAGGTGCCGGAGGTGGGGGACGGATTGATCGAGATCCGGGGCGCGGCACGCGATCCCGGCCTGCGTGCCAAGATCGCCGTCCACTCCACCGATCCGCGCCTGGATCCGGTGGGCGCCTGCGTAGGCATGCGCGGCTCGCGCGTTCAGGCGGTATCCAACGAGCTGGCGGGAGAACGGGTGGACATCGTGCTGTGGAACGAAAACCCGGCCCTTTTCGTAATCAACGCCATGGCCCCGGCGGAGGTGGCATCGGTAACCATAGACGAGGATGCGCACAGCATGGATGTGGCGGTGGAGGAGGAGACGCTGGCCCAGGCCATCGGCCGCAACGGCCAGAACGTGCGCCTTGCCAGCGAGCTGACCGGCTGGGAGCTGAACGTAATGACCGAAGCGCAGGCCGAGGAGAAGAACGAGCAGGAAACCCAGTCGCTGATCGAGCTGTTCCAGCAACATCTCGGCGTGGACGAGGAGGTGGGCGAGATCCTGGCGCGGGAGGGGTTCTCCAGCGTCGAGGAGGTGGCCTATGTCCCGGCCGCCGAAATGCTGGAGATCGAGGAGTTTGACGAGGAGATCGTCAACGAGCTGCGTGAGAGAGCCAGGGATGCCCTGCTGACCATGGCCATCTCCAAGGAAGAGGTAATTCTGGAGGCCGGAGAACCCGGCGAGGATCTCCTCGCGATGGAAGGGGTGGACGAGGAGCTGGCGCTGCGGCTGGCCAGCCGCGGTATCACCTCCATGGAGGATCTCGCGGAGCAGGCGATCGACGATCTGATGGAGATCGAAGGCATGGATGAAGAGAAGGCCGCACAACTGATCATGAAGGCGCGTGAACCATGGTTTGCTGAACAGGCGCAGGAATAGAGGGAGAGACCAATGGCCGAAGTGAGTGTCGATGAGTTTGCCAGAACGGTGGGTATCCCGGTCGAGCGGCTCCTGGAGCAGCTTCAGGAGGCCGGTGTCGCCACCCTGCAGGCCGACAGCCTCATCAGCGATGAGGACAAGCAGAAGCTGCTGAGCTACCTGCGCAGCAAACACGGTGCCGCCAAGCCGGGGGCAGCCCCCAAACGGGTCACCCTGAAACGCAAAAGTGTCAGTGAGGTCAAGCTCGGCGCAGGGCGCGGTGCTTCGGCCAAAACCGTCACCGTCGAGGTGCGCAAGAAACGCACTTACGTAAAGCGCAGTGTGGTGATGGAGGAGGAATCCCGGCGCCTGGAGCTGGAGCGGGCCGAGCGCGAGGCCGCCGAGGAGGCGCGCCGCCGCGAGGAAGAGGCGCGCAAGGAGGAGGCGCGCCGCCGCGAAGAGGCGGCCAGAAAGGCCGAGGAGGAGAAGCGCGCGGCTGCCGCTCCACCGGCGGCGGGACCTGCGGAGCCCCCGGCCCGCAGAGAGGAAAAGAGGGCGCAGCGACGCGGGGAGGCGGAAGAGAAGAAGGCGAAGACCAAGCCTGCGCCGCGCCGCGAGGAGAAACGGGACAAGCATGGCAAGCTGGGTCTGTCCGACGAAGGCCGCCGTGCCGCGCGCCCGTCCCGGAAAAAGAAGGCGAGCCGGGTCGCGGTGAAGGCGGCGGCGCCCCAGCATGGCTTCGAGAAACCGGTTGGCCCGATAGTGCGGGAGGTGGTGGTTCCCGAGGCCATCACCGTCGCCGATCTGGCGCAGCGCATGTCGGTAAAGGCTGCGGAGGTAATCAAGGAGCTGATGAAGATGGGCTCCATGGTGACCATCAACCAGATGCTGGATCAGGACACCGCCGCCATCGTGGTGGAGGAGATGGGCCACAAGGCCATCCTCCGCAAGGAGAGCAGTATCGAGGATGAGCTGGCGCTGGGCGCGGAGGCAACCGCCGGCGAGGAGGAGGCGCGCCCGCCGGTGGTGACCATCATGGGCCACGTGGATCACGGCAAAACCTCCCTGCTGGACTATATCCGCAAATCGAAGGTCACTTCGGGCGAGGCGGGTGGAATCACCCAGCACATCGGCGCCTATCATGTGGACATCGAAGGTGGCACCATCACCTTCCTCGACACCCCCGGCCATGCGGCGTTTACCGCCATGCGGGCCCGCGGCGCCAGCGTGACCGACATCATCGTGCTGGTGGTCGCCGCGGACGACGGGGTGATGCCGCAGACCAAGGAGGCCATCGAGCACGCCAGGGCGGCCGAGGTGCCGGTGATCGTGGCGGTGAACAAGATCGACAAACCGGAGGCGGATCCGGACCGGGTGAAGAATGAACTCTCCCAGCTGGAGGTCATTCCCGAGGAGTGGGGCGGCGATACCATGTTCGTCAACGTCTCCGCCAAGACCGGCCAGGGCGTGGACGACCTGCTGGAGGGGATCCTGCTGCAGGCCGAGGTTCTGGAACTGAAGGCCACCAGGGAGGGTCCGGCGCACGGGGTAATCATTGAGTCACGCCTGGATCGCGGCCGCGGTGCCGTGGCCTCGCTGCTGGTGCAGAAAGGCACCCTACACAAGGGAGACGTGCTGCTGGCAGGCCAGGAGTATGGCCGCGTGCGCGCCATGCTGGACGAAAATGGCAAATCCATTGAGAAGGCGGGGCCATCTATACCGGTGGAGATTCTGGGGCTGTCCGGCACCCCCAATGCCGGTGACGAGGCACTGGTGGTTGCCAACGAGCGCAAGGCGCGCGAGGTGGCGTTGTTCCGGCAGGGCAAGTTCCGGGAGATCAAGCTGGCGCGCCAGCGGGCTGCCAAGCTGGAGAACATGTTCGCGCAGATGGAAGAAGGTCAAGTCCACACCTTGAACGTGGTGCTGAAGGCAGACGTACAGGGGTCGGTGGAGGCCATAGCCGATGCCCTGACCAAGCTCTCCACCGACGAGGTGCGTGTCAACACCATCTCCAGCGGCGTGGGCGGCATCACCGAATCGGACGTAAACCTGGCACTGGCCTCCAGCGCGGTGATCATCGGTTTCAACGTGCGCGCCGAGGCAGGCACCCGCGCCATGGCACGGGAGGAGGGGGTGGAGATTCGTTACTACAGCGTGATCTACGATCTCATCGACGAAATCAAACAAGCCATGAGCGGCATGCTTGCGCCAGAGTTCAAGGAGGAGATCATCGGCCTGGCCGAGGTGCGCGACGTGTTCCGCGCCCCCAAGATTGGGGCGATTGCCGGATGCATGGTCACCGAGGGGGTGGTCAGGCGCAACAACCCCATCCGCGTATTGCGGGACAACATCGTCATCTTCGAAGGGGAGCTGGAGTCCCTGCGCCGCTTCAAGGAGGATGTCAACGAGGTCAAGCAGGGGCTGGAGTGCGGTATCGGCGTGAAGAATTACGACGATGTGCGCATCGGTGACCAGATCGAAGTTTATGAACGGGTACAGGTTGCCCGCAAGATAGATTGACCGTGCCCAGAGAGTTCGATCGTACCCGCCGCATAGGAGAGCAGCTGCAGCGCGAGCTGGCCGGTCTCATCCGCGAAGAGGTGAAGGACCCCCGGCTTGGCCTGGTAACCGTGGTGGACGCCAGGGTAAGCCGCGATCTCTCACACGCCCGCATCTTTGTGACACTGCTCTCGGGTGATGCCGAAGCGCGCCGCACCAGCGTCGAAATTCTCAACCGCTCCGCGGGAATATTGCGCGGTGTGCTCGGGCGCCGCATGCGCCTGCGCACCGTCCCCAAGCTACGTTTCGAGTATGACACCTCCGTCGAGCAGGGTGCAGAGCTGAGCGCCCTGATCGATGCGGCGGTAGCTTCAGACCGCAAATTGCACCGATGAACAGACGTCGTAACAAGGGGCGCCCGGTAAACGGGATCCTGCTGCTGGACAAACCGCACGGCATCACCTCCAACCAGGCGCTGCAGAAGGTCAAACGGTTGTTCCGGGCGCGCAAGGCGGGGCACACCGGCAACCTGGATCCCATGGCCAGCGGCGTGCTGCCCATCTGTCTCGGGGAGGCCACCAAGATGTCCGCCTTTCTGCTGGATGCCGACAAGGGCTACCGCGGAACCATCAAGCTGGGCGTGCGCACCAGTAGCGCCGATGCCGAGGGAGAGGTTATCGAGCGCTGTCCCGTTCCCGAGCTCCGGGAAGAGCAGATACGCGAGGTGCTTGCGCGTTTCACGGGCGATATTCGACAGATTCCGCCCATGCACTCCGCCCTCAAGCATCAGGGGCAGCCCCTGTACAAACTTGCGCGTCAGGGAGTGGAGGTAGAGCGCAAGCCACGAAGCGTCACCATTTACCGGCTCGAGCTGCTGGGATTTGCGGATGACGAGATTGAGGTGGAGATCCTCTGTTCCAAGGGAACCTATGTACGCACCCTGGCGGAGGAGATTGGCGCCGCGCTGGGCAGCTGCGCCCATCTGGGCGGGCTGGTCCGCACCAGTGCGGGACCGTTCGAGCTGGAGAGGTCGGTCACCATGGAACGGCTCGAGCGCGAGGCTGCGCAAGGGCTGGAGGCGCTGGACGGGCTACTGCTGCCGATTGAGAGCGCGCTGGCCGACCGGCCAGCCGTTACGCTACCGCGGGAGACGGCCCACTACTTCTGCAAGGGACAACCGGTGTTCGTTCCGCGCGTCTCTGCCGAAGGATGGGTGCGGATATATGGTGGTGAAGGGCGTTTTCTGGGAGTGGGAACCGTCCAGGAGGACGGGCGTGTTGCTCCCAAGCGCCTGCTCAGCGCCTCGCCAAGCTGAATGCAATATATATTGTTGTTACCGGGCCAATACCGACACCGCCGGTTTGCGATGTTGACGGCCGGATGAAATATCGGGGCTTGCCCGCGCCCCAGCTTGTCCCCGCGGGACAGTTGAAGTTACAATACACCGTTTTACAGGCCGTTCGCCAATCGGTCCTACAGGCAATATTGGGAGTCAACAGTTCATGTCATTGAATGCCGAAGCCAAGTCCGGAATCGTCAAGGAGTTCCAGCGCGGCGAGAACGATACCGGGTCCCCGGAGGTACAGGTGGCCCTGCTCACGGCGCGCATCGAGGATCTCTCCGCGCACTTCAAGAAGCATATCCACGATCACCATTCCCGCCGCGGGCTGCTGCGCATGGTGAGCCAGCGCCGCAAGCTGCTGGACTACCTGAAGAGAAAGGACATGGAGCGCTACCGCACCCTGATCAGCCGCCTCGGCCTGCGCCGCTAGATCATCCGCGCCTTTCCACCATCACCCCCTTTTGAGGAGTTGCAAGTGACCCTTGTCAGAAAAGAGTTTAACTACGGAAATCAACTGGTCAGCCTGGAGACCGGGCAGATCGCCCGGCAGGCCAGCGGCGCGGTCAAGGTGGCCATGGGCGATACGGTGGTGCTGGTAACCGCCGTCGCCCACCAGGAGTCGGTGGAGGGGCGTGACTTCTTTCCGCTTACCGTAAACTACCAGGAGCGCACCTACGCGGCAGGCAAGATCCCCGGCGGTTTCTTCAAGCGCGAAGGGCGCCCCAGCGAGAAGGAGACGCTCACCTCCCGGCTGATAGATCGCCCGCTCCGGCCGCTGTTTCCCAAGGGGTTCACCAACGAGGTGCAGGTGATCTGCACGGTGCTCTCCCTTGATCCCCAGATCGACCCCGACATCCCCTCCCTGATCGGCGCCTCGGCGGCGCTGGCCCTGTCGGGCGTGCCCTTCAAGGGCCCGCTGGGGGCGGCGCGGGTGGGTTATCTGAATGGCGAGTATCTGCTCAATCCCACCATGGACCAGCTCAAGGAGTCATCCCTGGATCTGGTGGTGGCGGGGACCGCGAACGCCGTGCTGATGGTGGAGTCGGAGGCGCGGGAGCTGCCCGAGGAGGTTATGCTGGGGGCGGTGATGTATGGCCACGAACAGCTGCAGGTGGCCATCGACGCCATCCGCGAGTTGCAGGCGGAGGCGGGCAAGCCCGTATGGGAGTGGCAGCCTCCGTCCCGGGACGAGGCTTTGCACGGGGCGGTGGCCGCGGAGTGCGCGGCGAGCATTGAGGAGGCCTACCGCATCCAGCAAAAGCAGGAGCGGTACGCCCGTTTGACGGAGATCCGCAGGGCGGTGGTGGAGAAGCTGGCGGACGAGGAGAGCGGCAACGGCTACACCCCCGAGCAGGTAAAGGAGGCCATCTCCGATCTGGAGAAGCGCATCGTGCGCGAGCGGATCCTGGCGGGGGAGCCGCGTATCGACGGGCGGGACACCAGGACCGTGCGCAACCTGGATATCCAGGTGGGAGTGCTGCCGCGCACCCATGGCTCCGCCCTGTTCACCCGCGGCGAGACCCAGGCCCTGGTGGTGGCCACCCTGGGCACCGAGCGGGACGCCCAGCTGATCGACGCCATCGAGGGCGAGCGCCGGGAGTCCTTCATGCTGCACTACAACTTCCCCCCCTACAGCGTGGGTGAAACCGGCTTCATGGGCAGCCCCAAGCGCCGCGAGATCGGACATGGCCGCCTGGCCAAGCGCGGGATCGCGGCAGTGATGCCCGGCAGTGACGAGTTCCCCTACTCCATACGGGTAGTGTCGGAGATCACCGAGTCCAACGGCTCCAGCTCCATGGCCTCGGTGTGCGGTACCAGCCTTGCCCTGATGGATGCCGGGGTGCCCATCAAGGCCTCGGTGGCCGGAATCGCCATGGGACTGATCAAGGAGGGGGAGAGGTTCGCGGTGCTCACTGACATCCTGGGGGACGAGGATCACCTGGGGGACATGGACTTCAAGGTGGCCGGTACCGCCAGCGGGGTGACGGCCCTGCAAATGGATATCAAGATCGACGGCATCACCCGGGAGATCATGCAGCAGGCCCTGGCCCAGGCCAACGAGGGGCGCAACCATATCCTGCGGGCCATGGACCAGGTGATCAGCGCCCCGCGCGCCGAGATGTCCGACTACGCGCCGCGCTATATCACCATCAAGATCAACCCCGAGAAGATCCGCGACGTGATCGGCAAGGGTGGTGCCACCATCCGCGCCATCACCGAGGAGACCGGGGCCGTCATAGACATCAGCGACGACGGTACCGTGAAGATCGCCTCCGTGGACAGCTCCGCCGGCCAGGAGGCGCTGCGCCGTATCGAGCAGATTACCGCCGATGTGGAGGTGGGGCAGGTCTATGAGGGCAAGGTGGTCAAGCTGATGGACTTCGGCGCCTTCGTCACCATCCTGCCCGGCAAAGATGGTCTGGTGCACATCTCCCAGATCTCCAATGAAAGGGTGCAGAATGTCAGCGACACCCTCTCGGAGGGGGATATCATAAAGGTCAAGGTTCTCGAGGTGGACAAGCAGGGCCGTATCCGGCTCAGCATGAAAGCGGTGGGGGACGACGAATAGCGGGGTTAAACGGTCTTCCCCGGCCCATGCAGCCGCGGGAGTCGAACCGAAAATCGTAGGGGATCTTCCCTGTCGCGCTACCCGGTGCCGTTCCCGACCAGCCACTCCAGGTAGCTGCGCACCCCCTCCCGCACACCCATGAACGGCCGGTCGTAACCGGCTTCGCGCAGGGCGGAGATATCGGCCTCGGTGTAGCTCTGGTAGCGCCCGCGCAGCTGCTCCGGAAACGGGATGTACTCGATCTCCCCGCTGCCGTGGAAGTCGATCACCGCCCTGGCCACCTCGTTGAAGCTCTGGCTCCGCCCGGTACCCAGGTTGAAGATCCCGCTTTGCGCAGGATGCTCCAGAAACCACAGATTGACCGCGCAGACATCTTCCACGTGGATGAAGTCGCGCCGCTGCTCCCCGTCCCCGTAGCCGTCGCACCCCTCGAACAGC
>DRMK01000074.1 GCA_011322575.1 Gammaproteobacteria bacterium | reverse complement strand
TACTATGTGCTGGAGAGCAGCCGGGGATATTTCGAGCGGGGAACCGCCTCCTGGTATGGGGAGAAGTTCCACGGCAAATTTACCTCCAGTGGTGAGCCGTATGACATGTACGCCATGACCGCCGCCCACCGCACCCTGCCGCTGCCAACCTATGTACGGGTAACCAACCTGCGCAACGGACGCTCGGTGGTAGTAAAGGTCAACGATCGGGGGCCGTTCCACGACAACAGGCTCATCGATCTCTCATATGTGGCCGCGGCAAAACTGGATATGCTGGATACCGGCACCGCGCCGGTGGAGGTACGGGCCATCGACCCAATCAAACAGAACCGGGTGGCCAGCGCGCCTGCCCCTCGTACGGCGGGTGGTGGCATCGCACCGGCCCCGTCGTACCCTTCCTCTGCCCGACCTGATACGGACAGGATGCCGCTGAACGGCGAGGATGCGAAAAAACTGTTCTATGTCCAGATGGGCGCCTTCAGCCAGCGGCGCAACGCGGTGATGCTGCGCTCTGCCGTTGAGAGCAGCGGTGCGGGAGCGGCTCACATCCAGCGCGGCACCATGGCAGACGGAACCCCTCTCTACAGGGTGCGTGTCGGCCCCCTCTCCAGCCGCACCGAGGCTGAGCGGATGAAGGAGCAGCTGGCCGCGGCGGGAATTGGCGGCCTGCACATCGTGACCGAACCAGGATCTGACCGGAAATACCCATAGCATCATGCTTATGTCAAGAGAGATTGCTCGCTACAGTAAAGGAATCGTACTGCTGGCCTGGCTGACCTTCATAACGGCGGTCGTCCATGCCGAAGCCATCGTTCCCTCCCCTCCCTCGCTGGCCGCCAAGAGCTATGTGCTGATGGATTTCGCCAGCAGGCGATTCATCGTGGAGCACAACCCCAACCTGCGCTCGGATCCCGCCAGCCTCACCAAGATCATGACCGCCTACGTAGTATTCAACGAGCTGAAAAACGGCAACATCCGCCTGGACGACAAGGTACATATCAGCGAAAAGGCATGGCGCATGGAGGGCTCGCGCATGTTCGTGGAGGTGGACAAGGAGGTACCGGTAGCGGATCTAATCAAGGGGATGGTGATCCAGTCGGGCAACGATGCCAGCGTGGCGCTGGCCGAGCATGTGGCGGGCAGTGAGGAGGCCTTCGCCTCCCTGATGAACAAGCATGCCCGGCGGCTGGGAATGAACGACACCCACTTTGTCAATGCCACCGGTCTGCCCGACAAGGAGCACTACACCACCGCCCACGATCTGGCCCTGCTGACGCGCGCCCTCATCGAGGAGTTCCCCGATCACTACAAGCTGAATTCGCAGAAAAAATTCCACTACAACGGGATAACCCAGTACAACCGCAACAAGCTGTTGTGGCGCGATCCAGCGGTGGACGGGGTCAAGACGGGCCATACCGAGGCGGCCGGATACTGCCTGGTGGCCTCCGCCAAGCGGGATGACATGCGCCTCATCTCGGTGGTCATGAACACCGCCAGTGAAAAGGCCCGCGCCGCAGAGAGCCAGAAGCTGCTCAGGTATGGCTTCCGCTTTTTCAGCAGCCACCGCCTTTACGCGGCTAACGAGCCACTGACCAGACTGCCGGTCTGGAAGGGGGAGTCCGCTGAAGTCGCGGTGGGTCTCGAGCAACCTCTCCATGTGCTGATCCCGCGCGGCCAGTATGACAATCTCAAGGCCACCATGAACGTGGATGAAACCATTGTCGCTCCGGTGGAGAAAGGCAGGGAGTTCGGCACCGTAAGCGTTACCCTGAACGGCAAGCAGATCGCCCAGCAACCGCTGATCTCCCTGGAGTCCGTTGCGGAGGGGGGGCTGTTCACCAGGCTCAGGGACAGCGTGCTGCTGCTCGTGCGCTGATGGGTGACGATACCGTCTACCTGAACGGCAGTTTCCTGCCCCTCTCCGAAGCCAGAGTATCGGTTCTGGACCGGGGATTCATATTCGGGGACGGGGTGTATGAGGTAATACCCTGCTATGGCCGCCGCCCGTTCCGGCTGACCGAACATCTGGCGCGGCTGCAGCGCAGCCTCGACGGAATCAGGCTCGCCAACCCGCTGGATTCCACCGCCTGGGAGAAGTTGCTCCTGGAGCTGATCGAACGGAGCGATGCCCGAGACCAGGCCCTCTACCTGCAGGTAACCAGGGGCACCGCCAGCCGGGAGCACGGCTTTCCGGCGGACACCCCTCCCACCGTTTTCGCCATGAGCAATCCCCTGCACCCGCCACCCCCACAACTGCTGGAACAAGGGGTGGCAGCGATAACTCTGGATGACATCCGCTGGCGCTACTGCCACATCAAGGCCATCTCCCTGCTGCCCAACGTGCTGCTGCGCCAGCAGGCCCTGGATGCCGGCGCCCAGGAGGCGATTCTGTTGCGCGAGGGGATCGCCACCGAAGGGGCGGCCAGCAACCTGTTCCTGGTAGATGAGGAAAGCAGCGTCGTCACCCCCCCCAAGGATAACCGGCTGCTGCCGGGAATCACGCGGGATCTGGTGGTGGAGCTGGCGCGCGATGCTGGCCTCACCTGCCTGGAGCAGGAGATCACCGAAGCCAGGCTGCGCCACGCCAGGGAGATCTGGCTAACCAGCTCCACCAGGGAAATTCTCCCGGTCACCCGGCTGGACGGGGCCGCAGTCGGTGACGGAAAGCCCGGGGCAGTATGGCGGCAGGTATACCGGCACTATCAGCAATACAAGCAGCAGCTGCGCGCCGGATGAAACGCTGCCGCAAACCTCACCATGGAATCTCCACTCACCTTTCCCTGCATATTTCCCATAAAGGTCATCGGGATCGCCAGTGAACGTCTCGAGGCGGAGGTGGCTGCCATCATAGGCCGTCACGCTCCTTCCGCCGATGCCGACATCTCGATGCGCGCCAGCAACAAGGGAAAGTATCTCGCCATCACCATCCGGCTGCGCGCCGACAGCCGCCAGCAGCTGGATGACATATATCGCGACCTCACCGCCTGCAAGCAGGTGCTGATGGCGCTGTGAGCGGCGTCATGCCGACCTGCTCCGTTCAACCCGCCGTGGAGTTCCAGCGGCTCGGCCTGCGGGAGTACCGGGAGGTATGGGACGAGATGCGCCGCTTCACGGCTGGACGCGATACATCCACCCCTGACCAGATCTGGCTGGTGCAGCACCCTCCCCTGTTCACCCTGGGCACCAATGGCAAGGAGCACCATATCCTGGATCCGGGAGAGATCCCGGTGCTGCGGAGCGACAGGGGCGGCCAGGTAACCTACCATGGTCCAGGCCAGCTGGTGGCCTATCTTCTGCTCGATCTGAAGCGCCGCTGCATGGGGGTCCGCCAGCTGGTGGAGGCAATGGAGCAGGGTATCGTCGATCTGCTGGCAGAGTACGGGATTGCTGGGGAGAGGCGCGGGGATGCGCCGGGGGTATATGTATCCGGGGCGAAGATCGCCGCTCTGGGGCTGCGCGTCCGCCGTGGCTGTTCGTACCACGGTGTGAGTCTCAACGTGGACGTGGATCTGCGCCCCTTTGGACGAATAAACCCGTGCGGCCACGAAGGGATGGAGGTAACCAGCTTGCGCAACCTGGGCATCCGCCTCTCTTGCGGCGAGCTGGAATTGCCGTTACTGCACCATCTGATGAAAAATCTTTCCGGCTGAGCGGTATTGGCAGTAGCGGGATTACCCCAACATGGTTTCATCCTCTTTACCACAAAAGAAAAACGGCGCCTCAAGGCGCCGTTTTTCAAGGGCGGTCAACCGTACGAGGGCTAACCCGATCATCGATAGCCGAGGCCGTTGACTCAGTAACAAGTCAGCACTCTGAACGACAATCCCGGCACGATTTATCGCATTCCCGCTATGCCATTCTGGCTAGGCTTTACACCTTTCCCTGCTGGACAGATGCCGGTACCCAAACGGTAGCAACATCAGTAACAGCATCCAGGGATCGAAGGAGCCCAGCCAGAGACCATCGCCATTATCCGCCTCTTCCACGGTAATGGTAACGGTAGCGCTGTCCTCTCCTCCGTTACCATCGCTTATGGTGTACTGGAAGCTGTCACTACCGATGAATCCGGCGGGAGGGGTGTAGGTGAAACGACCGTCACCGAGATTGTCCACCACTCCCCCGTTGGCTGACTGGATATCTGCGGCGATGATGCTCAGGGGATCTCCGTCTGCATCACTGTCATTGGACAGGACGTCGATGGTAACCGGGTTATCCACCTCGGTCTGTGCGCTGTCGTTTGCAGCCACCGGAGCGGTGTTGCCCAAGGGCTGCTCCACGGTGATACTCACCACCCCCTGGGCCTGTCCGCCACGTCCATCGACCACCACGTAGCCAAAGCTGTCACTGCCTACATATCCTGGGGGCGGGGTGTAGGTGACGCTGCCGTCCCCGTTGTCCGCCACGCTGCCCCCCTGCGCTGACTGGCCATCCACCGAGCCTATGCTCAGGCTGTCTCCATCCGGATCGCTGTCGTTGGCCAGCAGGTTGTCAATGGTGATCGCAGTATCCTGGCTGGTGGTAGCCGAATCCGGACCGGCAACGGGCGGGTTGTTGACCGGAACCACCTTGGTGACGGTAACACGCACCGTTCCCCGTGCCTCGCCCCCGTTTCCGTCGCTTACAGTGTAGCCGAAGCTGTCGCTGCCGCTGAACCCGGCCGGCGGGGTGTAGGTGAAGGTACCATTACCGTTGTCCACCACGCTGCCGCCCTGGGCCGACTGGCTGTCCACCCCGCTGACGCTCAGGGTGTCACCGTCCGGATCGCTGTCGTTGGCCAGCACGTTGCCAGTGGTAACCGGTGTATCCTCGTTGGTGGTCACAGAGTCATCCATTGCCACCGGCGGATGATTGACCGCATTGACCGTGACCCGCACGATAGCCTGGTCCTGGCCACCGTTGCCATCGGTGACCGTATAGCCGAAGCTGTCGCTGCCGCTGAACCCGGCCGGCGGGGTGTAGTTGAAGGTGCCATTACCGTTGTCCACCACGCTGCCGCCCTGGGCCGACTGGCTGTCCACCCCGCTGACGCTCAGGGTATCACCATCCGGGTCGCTGTCGTTGGCCAGCACATTGCCAGTGGTCACCGGTGTATCCTCGTCGGTGGTCACGGTATCATCCATGGCCTGCGGGGGCCTGTTCTCCCGCACCATGGTGGTCTCACTGTCGGAGTTGTTGCTGTTGTCGACATCGCTCTGCGCAGAGCTGACCGTTGCGGTATTGATCTTGCTGCCGGCGCTGTCGGCACGAACGGTTATGCTGACACTGGCGGTGCCGCCGTTGGCACCGATACTGCCCAGATTACACTCCACCACCTGCGCCGCATGGCTGCAGCCCGCATCATCGGAGATGTAGCTCATGCCAGCGGGCAGGGTGTCGGTCACAGTTACCGCCGTTGCGTCGCTGTCGCCGCTGTTGGTAACCAACAGGGTATAGGTGACAGTGTTGCCGAGCAGCACCGGATCGGTATCATCCTGTTTTACCAGCGCCAGATCCACGGGAGGCTCCAGCTCGAACAGGTAGGCGGCGCCGGCGCTCTTCTGCTGGCGCTCGCTGCCGGCATCGGCCCCCGGTGCACCCACCAGGATAGTGGTGCCATTCCCGTCTATCGTCAGGGAGCTGCCGAATTTGCTGCCATCACGGTTGTCGGGATCGGAAACCTCTCCCTGCTCGACCCAGGAACCGTTGCTTCGGGTAAACATGTAGAAGGAGTCGGCAGTGGCATTTTCGGAGAAGCTGGAGGCGCCGATGATCGCGGTGTTTGCATTCAGATCCACATAGTAGCCGAAGTTGTCACCAGCCTCGCCGTCAGCGGGGGTCAGCTTGGCCTGCTGCTCCCAGTTACCCCCGGAGCGGACAAAGACGTAGGCGGAGCCGGATTTGTCCCCATTGTCATCATCACCATTGGCGCCTACTACGATGGTGTCCCCGGCCACCGCCACGGTTCCGCCAAAGTAGTCGTCAGGGGCCCTGTCACCGGCCAGCAGCACGGCATCGGGGCTCATGTTCCTCCAGCCTCCGGAGGGCCTGCGGTACACGTATGCCGCTCCCCTGGAGCCATCCTGCCCGAAGGCGCCCGCAACGATGGTGGTGCCATCGAAATCGATCACCGAGCCGAAGGCATCGAACCCGGTCAGCCCGGATACATTTAGTGTGGCCTTGTGGCTCCAGCTGGAGCCGCCCCCCTGGAAGATGAACAGGTCACCGGAAGAGAGCGCGTCATCCTTGCCCGGAGCACCCACCACCAGGAGATCACCCACCAGTGCAACCGCACCGCCAAAGCCGCGATCCGCCTGCGGCGCCGGAGAGGTGAGCTTGAAGCTCTCGGTCATGGAGCTCCAGCCGGAGCCCGGCTTCACGTAAACATATACCGCCCCGGCATCGCTACCGCCGTCATTGTCGTCCAGCGCCGCCCCCAGCACTATGGTATCTCCGCTTATGGCCGCCGAGATCCCCAGAGCATCCTGCTCAACCCCGTCCGAGGCGGTCAGCTTGGCCACCTGTTGCCAACCCGATCCGCTGCGCTCATAGACATAGGCGGCCCCGATGCCGTCATAGTCCGCGAATGCGGAGACCACTGCCGTGTCCCCGTTGATGGCCACTCGCCATCCGAACGCGGAGTCCTTGAAGGCGTCGTCGGCTACCAGTTTCTGCTGAGAGGTGACGGGAACGGCGGCACTGGCCATACCCACGAACAGCAACAGTAGCGAAAAAAATATGAGATGTGTGTGGCGCTGGTTCTTCATAAGAGGGCTCTCCTGTAACAAGACATCCTGTCGGCAAACTCACTCC
>DRMK01000073.1 GCA_011322575.1 Gammaproteobacteria bacterium | reverse complement strand
CTTCATCGCCTGCCAGGGAGAGCAGGGCGCCCGGGAAGCGGGCAAACTGCGACTGGAAGGGAAGGAGTACATCGTGCAGGATGGTGACGTGATGCACTTCCGCTTCAACGTATAGGGAGCCGACGAGATGAAAAGAATACCCGGAATCCTGACGCTGCTTTCGATCCTGCCGTTTGCAGGGGTGCTCTTCGCCGAGTGCGATCTCCATCGGCACGAACCCGGCGTCGAAGGGGCCTGGATCCGCGAGGCGCCGCCCGTGGTGAAGGTGATGGCCGGTTATCTGACCATCCACAATCCGACGGAAGAGGAGATGGTGCTCGAAGGCGCCGAGAGTCCCCTGTTCGACAGGATAGAGATCCACCGCACCGAGATGAAAGGGGGCATGGCCGGCATGGAGCGGCAGCAGGGCGTGACCATCCCGGCCCGTGGCCGGGTGGAGTTTGCTCCCGGCGGCCTTCACCTCATGCTGATGGGGCCGAAGAAGCCCCTTGCGGCGGGTAGCACGGCAACCATCACCCTCCATTTCAAGGGAGGGCAGACCCTTCCCGTGCAGTTCACCGTGCGTGCCGGCGGTGACGGGAGCAGCCAGCACGGCCATCACCACTGAAGCCATCAGCGGTGATATTGTCGTTCGCCCCTTTTTATGGTTGAATAGCACCTCCCGCAGGGCCGTTAGCTCAGTTGGTAGAGCAGCTGACTCTTAATCAGCGGGTCGTAGGTTCGATCCCTACACGGCCCACCACTCCCGTTACCGGACTCTTCACCGGATTGCTGCAGGTTGTCGTCCCAATGACAGGGACAAATTGTTCTTGACAGGCGGGAGGCCCGTCGGTGCCATAATATCCCCATGGAGACCACTGCCCATTTCGATTCCGGCTGCTGCGCCTGTTCCCGTTTGAGCGAATTTCTGCGCCAGGTCAAGGAGGAGTATCCCGCCTACCACGCCCGGCCGGTGGCTCCTTTCGGCGATCCGCGCCCGCGGCTGCTGATAGTCGGTCTGGCTCCGGGGATGCACGGAGCCAATGCCACCGGCCGCCCCTTCACCGGGGATTTTGCCGGGATTCTGCTGTACCAGACGCTGTACCGGTTCGGTTTCAGCAACCGGCCGGTCTCCACCGCGAGAGAGGACGGGCTGGTCCTGAACGGGTGCCGCATAACCAACGCCGTCAAATGTCTGCCGCCGCAAAACAGACCGCTTGGCAGCGAGATCCGGGAGTGTAACCGCTATCTGCAAGCGGAACTCATGGGGCTGGATGATGGCGCCGTGATCCTGGCGCTGGGTGGCGTGGCCCACCGGGCGGTGATCCGGGCCCTGGGCCTGAAGCAGGGTGAGCACCCGTTCGGCCATGCCCGCAAGTACGCTCTGTCGGAGGGGCGCTGGCTGGTGGATTCCTATCACTGCAGCCGCTACAACACCCAGACCCGCCGCCTGACCGAAGGGATGTTTCACGATCTGTTCCGGGAGATAACGCGGCTTCTCGATGGCTGATATGGGCGAGCCGGAGTTCGATTCCAGGGAGTTTCTCAAGACCCTCACCAGCCGTCCGGGCGTCTATCGGATGATGGATGGAGCCGGGAAGGTCATCTATGTGGGGAAGGCGCGCAACCTCAAGAGACGCCTGGCAAGCTACTTCCGCAAGAACCTCTCCAGCCCCAAGACCCGCAGCATGGTGGCGCAGATCCGGCGGGTGGAGATCACCATCACCCATACCGAGAACGAGGCGCTGATCCTGGAGAACAATATCATCAAGGAGCTGAAGCCCCGCTACAACATCCTGCTGCGGGATGACAAGAGCTACCCCTATATCCATCTCTCCACCGGCCACCGGCACCCCCGGCTGACACTGCACCGCGGAGCCAAAAGGGGGAAGGGGCGCTATTTCGGCCCCTATCCGAGCGCCGGGGCGGTGCGGGAGACGCTCAACCTGATGCAGAAGCTGTTTCGGGTGCGCCAGTGCGAGGACTCCTTCTACGCCAACCGTAGCCGCCCCTGCCTGCAGTACCAGATCGAACGCTGCAGCGCGCCATGCACCGGGGCCATCGATGACGACCGCTACCTGGAGGAGGTGCGTCATGCGGAGCTGTTTCTGGAGGGGCGCAGCAACGCCGTGATAGACCGGCTGGTGGAGCGGATGCAGGCCGCATCCGCGGCGCTGGAGTTCGAGCAGGCGGCTCGCTACCGGGATCAGATCGCCACCCTGCGCCGCGTCCAGGAGCGCCAGTATGTGAGCGGTAGCGGAGGGGATCTGGACGTGGTGGCCGCCCGGGTGCGCAACGGCGTGGGGTGCGTGCAGCTGTTCTCCATCCGCAACGGGCGCAACTTGGGCAACAGGTGCTGGTTTCCCCGCCACACCGACCGTGCTGACGCCTCCGAACTGCTGGCCGCGTTCCTGCCCCAGTACTACCTGGGGAGTGGACGGGAGATCCCTCCGGAGATCCTGCTCAACCAGCCGCTGGAGGAGTCGGAGTGGCTGGCGGGCGCGCTGACGGAGCGGGCGGGTGGCAGGGTGGTTCTGCGCCACCGGTTGCGTGGAGAGCGGAGACGCTGGGTGCAGATGGCGGAAGCCAACGCCGATGCCGCGCTGGAGACCATGCTCGCCGGCAAGAGCAACATGCGCCACCGTTTCGAGGCGCTGCAGGAGGCGCTGGAGCTGGAGGAGCTGCCGCGGCGCATCGAGTGTTTCGACATCAGCCACACCTTCGGAGAGTCACCGGTGGGGGCTTGCGTGGTGTTCGACATAAACGGACCGGTGAAGTCCGACTACCGGCGTTTCAACATTCGGCAGGTGGCGGCCGGAGACGATTACGCCGCGCTGCAGCAGGCGCTGCTGCGCCGTTACACCCGGGTCAAAAAGGGGGAGGGGAAGCTGCCTGATGTGCTGATTGTCGACGGGGGCAAGGGGCAGCTGAGCCAGGCCGCCCGGGTGCTCGAGGAGTTGCAGATCACCGGTGTCACCCTGCTGGGGATCGCCAAGGGTCCCAGCCGTAAACCGGGGCGGGAAACCCTGTTCTTGTCCGGATGCAAACGTCCCCTTATACTGCCCGGGAGCTCGCCCGCGCTGCATCTGATTCAGCAGCTGGACAGCGAGGCTCACCGCTTCGCCATCGGCGGGCACCGGCGGCAGCGCGGCAAGGCGCGCACCTCCTCGGCGCTGGAGGAGATCCGCGGGCTCGGACCGAAGCGGCGCCGGCAACTGTTGCAGCAGTTTGGCGGGCTGCAGGAGGTGGCGCGGGCGGGCATCGACGATCTGGCCCGGGTATCCGGGATAAGCAGGGAGTTGGCGGAGCGGATCTACGAGCGGTTTCATCCGGACAGGGAAGGTGGATAGAGGACCATGTGGCACAGCATACCCAATATACTCACGCTGCTGCGCATCGCGCTGATCCCCATCTTCGTGATCTGTTTCTATCTCCCCGTGTGGTGGGCCCATCCGTTGAGCGCGCTGCTGTTCAGCGTGGCGGCCATCACCGACTGGCTGGACGGCTATCTGGCGCGCCGCTGGGAGCAGACCTCGCCCTTCGGGGCCTTTCTCGATCCGGTGGCGGACAAGCTCATGGTGGCGGCGGCCCTGGTGCTGCTGGTGGAGCACAACCCCACCCCCTATGCCGGAGTTTTCATGGCCATTCCGGCCATAATCATCATCGGGCGGGAGATCGCCATCTCGGCGCTGCGGGAGTGGATGGCCGAACTGGGAGCGCGCACCCGCGTGGCGGTCTCCTACGTGGGGAAGGTGAAGACCGTACTGCAGATGGTGGCCATCATTCTGCTGCTGTTCCGGTTGCCCCTGGGCCCTCTTCCCGTAGTGGAACTGGGATTCTGGCTGCTCTACGTGGCGGCCGTTCTGACCCTCTGGTCGGGCGCCGCCTACCTGCGCGCCGCCTGGCCGATGCTGAACGGCTCCTCGTCTTGACAGGGGAGCGGCAAAGCCGGAAAATGCCGCCTTCCATTGCCTGGCTATGTAGCTCAGCTGGTTAGAGCACAGCACTCATAATGCTGGGGTCGGTGGTTCGAGTCCACCCATAGCCACCACATGTTCCCTCTTGGCCGAGGATCGATGGGGTCACCCATTCCAGGTGAAGGTTGCCATCTGTTCCATGGCAAAGCTGCCACCCACCGGAGCGGTGTGACGGATCGATGGGGTCAGATCAAATCGATTTTACTAACCCCTATTGCAAAGCAAAAAATCGTGCAGATCGATGGGGTCAAGCACAACAAAATAGACCCCCGCGCCGGGCAGTTTTCCCGCCCCCTTACCCAAGCTGCCGCCGGGGCCCGGGCGACTATCTCCCCGCGAGCTCCACTTCCACCCTCTTTTGCTCCCCGTCGCGCAAATAGGTGATTTCGATACGGTCGCCGGGTTCCAGTATCTTGAGCAGGTCGGACAGCCCTTTCAGATCGGGGATCTCCTCGCCGTCGATGCGCAGGATGAGATCCCCCTCGCGCAGTCCGGCGGCGGCCGCGGGTGAGCCGGGAACCACGCCCTCCAGCCGCACTCCGCGTCCCTGGTGGGTGAAGTCGGGAACGGTGCCCAGGCGCACCTTGCGGGTGGATTTGGCT
>DRMK01000072.1 GCA_011322575.1 Gammaproteobacteria bacterium | reverse complement strand
GTGACGAAGTTGGCCGCGCTGCCCGCCATGCCGCTCCCCTCCGGAGCCCTGTAGAGGGCCCGGTTCAGCTGCGGGTGCCGCTCCAGAAAGGCCCTGATCTCCTCCAGGCTCCGTCCGCTGGCGCGCAGCGCCGCATCAAACTCGGCCTGCGCCCGGCGGCGCGCCTCCCCCAGCGCCATCTGTACCCGGCTGTGGGCGTTGATCTCCCCGTCGCCGGAGGTTTCGATGGGCAAGAAGATCATCTCCGGATAGTGGGAGACCACCTCCGTCATCACCCCGTCCGACTGGGTGGAGGGCATGCAGCCGAACGGCTTGATGGAGAGCACCATGTGACAGTGGTGGTGCTGCACAGCGTGGATGCTCTTGGCCACCTCCAGGTGACCCTCGCCGCCGGTGATGCGCGAGTGGTAGTAGCGGTGCCCCAGCCGTTTCAGCTCCTCCAGGGGCACCGGGTCCGCGACGGTGCCGCCCAGCGCCCTGCCGAGCCGGGCGTAGGTACGCAGGAACAGCCGCTCTCCCAGGGTGATGAGCGCCATGCGGTAGAGGTAACGCAGGGGGTTGCGGTTCCCCTTGAGCCCGAAACGCTCCCGGTAGCCCGCCTTGATGTCCCAGAAGATGTAGAGCAGCCAGGTGGACACCGGGTTGATGCGCACCTCGGCGCCCTCCCGCTCCAGGAAGCGGAACATGTTGAAGTTGCCGTCCCCCTCGGCCAGCTGGGCCCAGAACTCGCCGGTGATCTGTACCACCGGCTTGACCCGGGTGCGATCCACCTGGATGCGGGAAAGAAGGTCGCGGCAGTGCTGCAGGGCGGTGACCATGCGCGGCGCCGCGAGAAAGCGGTTCAGCTTGCGGATGGTGCCGATCGGCTCGCCGAGCAGGGGGAGCGACTCGGCCAGCGCCGCCCAGCGTTCCGATCCCGTTCCCGGCCGGTGGGTCCGGATCGCCTCGTAGAGGATGTCGCTGCATTGCTCCAGGGCGCGGTCGGTGGCGCCGGGCTCTACCTCGTAGGGGCGGATCTGGTAACCCAGCTCATTCAGCAGATCCCCCAGCAATACGCTGTGGATTATGGAGAGGTAGAAGTCGAGATCGGTCCGCAGGCCCACCTCTCCGCGCTCCCTGTCATACCCTTCGGTCTGCTGGAACAGCAGCACGCGGAATCCGCCGAAACCGGCGTTCTGCAAGGCGTTGTTGTACTCCGCCTCGTACATGCCGAAGCGGCACGGCCCGCAACTGCCAGCGGTCAGAAACACGTAGTTGTCGATGATCTCCTGCCGCGAGCGGCCCTCCTTCTGCAGTCTTTGCAGGTATTTGACCAGATTGCCGACGGTGAAGTAGGTGGGGTTGCACTGCCCGTTGTTGCTGTACTCCTTGCCGATCTGCATGGCGTCCAGATCCGGGGTGGGCAGGTGTTCGCAGCGGTAGCCCAGGTTCTCCAGGCAGGCCTTGAGCAGACGTTCATGCTTCAGCGTCAGGCCGCCGAACAGCAGGGTGGTGGTGCCGCGCTCGGCTGCGGTGAACGGTTTTGTCACCGGGCGTTTGAAGTGGCGGCCGCCAGACGTTCTCTCCCGGTGGTGAAACTGGTATCCCGAACTGCGGGAAAAACCGCTACAATCATCCATCGTTGTGAATGCGTCCTTTTGAGGGAGCCTCGGCGGTCCCATGGGGAAAAGACTATGTTTGCCTCCCGGGCATGTCAAGGCATACCCTCGCACATACCGGGTCGAGGAGAGCCATGAAACGCGCGGGAGCACATGTAAGCATATCGGGGGGCGTACAGAACGCCCCGCTCAATGCCAGGGAGATCGGCGCCCGGGCGTTCGCCATGTTCACCAAGAACCAGCGGCAGTGGCATGCCCGGCCCTATACGGAGGAGCAGATCGAGCAGTTCCACGCCAACATGGAGGAGGGAGGGTTCCGTCCGCAGGATGTGCTGCCCCATGACAGCTATCTGATCAACCTGGGCAACCCGGAGCGTGAGGCGCGGGAGAAGTCACTCGCCGCCTTCGTGGACGAGCTGCGCCGCTGCCGGCAGCTTGGCCTCATCTATCTCAACTTCCACCCCGGCAGCCACCTGCGCAAGATGGACGAGGAGAGCTGCCTCGATCTGATAGCGGAGTCCATCAACCGGGCGCTGGAGCAGACCGAGGGGGTGACCGCGGTGATCGAGAACACCGCCGGGCAGGGCTCCAACCTTGGGTACCGTTTCGAACATCTGGCCCATCTGATCGAGCGGGTGGAGGATCGCGCCAGGATCGGGGTCTGCCTGGACACCTGCCACACCTTCAGCGCCGGTTACGATCTGCGCAGCCGGGAGGCCTACGACGCAACTATGGATGAGTTCGACCGGATAGTGGGTTTCTCCTATCTCAAGGGGATGCACCTCAACGACTCCAAGGTGGATCTGGGCAGCCACGTGGACCGGCACGAGAGCCTCGGCAAGGGGAAGCTGGGACTCGATCTGTTCCGCTATATCATGCAGGACGAGCGGATGGAGGAGATGCCACTGATCCTGGAGACGGTGGACGCCAGCCTGTGGCCGGAAGAGATTGCCATGCTGTACGGGTTCTGCGAGACGACGTAGCGGTATTTCTCTCTGTGGATGCCACTTCGAGTCGCTGAATACGATTGTTCTGTTTTTATTCTTTTAGGGACTCCACAACGGCCTTAGGGTTATGCTGTACAACCTTAAGCAATACCCTAGCCGGCCCCCTGGGAGAGCGAAGACCCTGCTCCCAATGGCGCAGCGTGCCGATAGAGATCCCGAAGGTTGCACAAAACTTTTGTTGGCTCATTCCGGCTCTCTCCCTAATTGCCCTTACATCAATTGGTTCCGGCTTATGCTCAACAGCCTTTGTTTTCTTTCCCTTGGCATGCTGAATCGCATCTGACAGACCAGCAGATATTTCAGTGAACGCTTTTCCCATTTTCTTGACTCCAGTAACTTGCCAGTTCTTTCACTAACTTTGACAATAATCTCTTTTCCTCAGAAGATAAATTTGCTTTCTCATTCTTGCCGAACGCGGCTAACAAATAGAGCGGCATCTTTTGGCTATGAAAATAGTAAATAACCCGAATGCCTCCGCTTTTACCCTTTGAACCTCTCGCCCATCTAAGCTTTCTGATACCACCAGTTCCCTGAATAAGATCCCCAGCAGACGGATGCTCGGACAAATACGCTATCAGATCAGACTTCTCGTCCTTGGAGAGTAACTTGTTGATCTTTCGTTGAAAGGACTCGGTTTCAGCGACAGTTATCATGCACCCACGATATACTCCATTGGAGTGGAGTGCAAGTGGGGGCTAACCCACTGATATGATAAACATAACAGGTTTTCACCAAATTGTGTGGGGAAGACCCGACATAACAAAACAATCGGTGGCAAAAAAAAAGCCGCCGGGGGACGGCGGCCAAAACTATCGCGATGATAGTATCCCACTATCCATGTGCTGCTCTATTATCGAGCTGCCTGCGGGAGCGGGCCAGAGGGGCTTTGTTACAACTTTGTGAACAATCTGTTAAGGAGTTGTTGGGTATCTGATTCTTGCGGACGGGCGTGCTCCAGGAGGCGCCGGACCGCCTCGCGCAGGGAGGAAGTTTCCTTGCGGTTTCCCTGCTCCTGCACTATCTGGCGGATCAGCCGCTCCCTGTCCGGCGCGGTGATACTGGTGGCGGCATCCTCGTCCGCCACGGTAGCGATGACCAGCTTTCTGATTGCTGTCAGGCAGCTCTGGAGGCTCCGCCTGCCGAAGGCGAACGATGCGGCATCGCGCCACTCCCCCGGGGTCAGGGTGGTTACCGGAGGGGGCAGGTTCTGCAACAGGTGCCAGGCGGTTTCCGGCTCCAGCCCGTTCAGGGGGCGGCGGAGCAGCTCCGGCAGCTGTTGTTGCAGCCGGCTCCGGATGGCCTGGCACAGCTCTGCCCCCTGCCGGGAGAGCGGACGCAGCATGAGTGCCGCATGGCTGCCGCTGCTGGCCTCCCGGTGTAGTCCCACGCGAGCGGTGCGGAATTGCATCCGGTGCCAGAACTCCAGCAGGCCGGGGGTGGCGCCGAAGCTGGTGCCGATGGCGTCCAGCCCCGCTCTCTCTTCCCGCTCCGCGATAGCCGTCACCAGCCTGGTTCCCAGGCCGCGCCGCTGCACCGCCGGATGGACCGCCAGGCGCATGATGCGGGCGTAGCGCAGCGTGGCGGCCTCGGGAAAACCGGCGTGGAACGCCAGCGACTGGGCCAGCAGGTGGCCGTGGACGCGCCGGCGTCCCAGCCAGATCTGCTCTGCCAGCTCCCGCTCCATCCCACCTTCGCGCATCACCAGCGCGGCGGCCGCCAGGTGACCGTCGTGGAGCAGGGCGTAAACGGAGAGATCCGGGCAGTCCAGCAGGTTGCGCAGATCGGAGGGGCGGGTGCGGTAGTGGGCCAGCACCAGCAGACCGAACAGCTCCTCCAGCAGGGACTCGTGGCTCAGCAGCCGGTCCCGATCCAGCTCCAGCATCGCGCAGTCCCCGGCAGCGGCTCCGCTCACCTCCCGGTCGTCGGCCGGGGATGCGTCCAGCAGCAGGGCGCGGAAGGTGAACCGTTCCACCGGATCTCCCTCCTCCCAGCGGATGGGGGAGGAGATGTGCAGCATCCTCCAGCCCGGGGTGAGGCGGTCCAGTCTCTCCCGGAAACGCACCGCAAAGCCGCGTCCGGTCCCTTCGTAGCCGTGAATGGTGGTTGCGAAGGCGATCCGGGAGTGGCGCCGCAGCAGCGTCTCGAGCATGGGGGCGGGGATGGCGGCCGCCTCGTCCACCAGCAGCAGGTCGGCCTGGCGCGGCTCCGCGAGCAGGGCGTCCGGGGCCACGAAGCCGATCGTTCCCCTGTTCCAGCGCAGCTCGTGGCCACTGTGCCGAGAACCGGGCAGCAGGCGTTCGGCCTGTCGGAACAGGGCGCTTGCCGCTTGTGGCGAGGGGGCGGTGACAAGGATCCGTTCCAGCCCCTCCCGCAGCAGATGGGCCGCCGCGATCCCCAGCGCGGAGGATTTGCCGCGCCCGCGGTCAGCGGTCAATACCAGGGGACGGCGCCGGTGGCCCCGCACCACGCGGCAGATAGCTTCAACGGCCTGTTGCTGCTCGGTGGTGCGGCATTCTGTGCTGGGGTCACCGTGGATGGTCGGTGGCGAAAGGTTGAGTTCGGGGAGGGGATCACTTTCCGCGATGGTGAGGATGGAGCGGTTCTCCCCGATGAGCCTCACAAAGCGCTGTAGGAAACGGCTACGAATGCCGCGATAGTCATGCGGCCAGGGTGTGATGCGTTGCAGGGCGGGATCCGGATGGTCGGGCCACTCGGCCAGCGGAGGCGCAAGGATCAGAACCACTCCTCCGCCCCGCACCATGCCCGCCGCAGCGCCAAACGCGTCCGGATCGAATCCTGCCCAGGCGTCGAGTATCAGCGCGTCCAGCTCACTGCCCAGTCTGGAGAGCAGCTGTTTGCCGGTAACCGCCAGCCCGCGTTGCGGTGTCTCGGAAGTTACCCAGAGGATTTCACGGCCTCCGGCTTTGCCCAGCAGGGCGTCGGCCGTTCCGCGGCACCACGCGCTGCTGCCATGCAACAAGAACAGCCGGCGGTGGCGAAGGGCGTTTGCCGGAGTGCTATCGGACACTAGTACTCTTTCAAAGTAATAAGTTAGGATCCAGAGGGACGCTGAATCCGGATTGGGTTTTCCTCAAATCGTATGGGTGAAATGGTAAATCACCGCGTAGCGGCTCCGTCCTTGACAGGCAGAATGCACGCCACATAATCGTTAACCAGAAGGGGATTGGGGCCGGCTGGCCGGGGAGTGGCGGATATCCACCACCTGCGCCAATTGCAACTGGTCCGGCTATCCCAAAGTCTCCCCAATCCCCTTCTGCCGACCATCTTCCGGCGTGCATTCTGCCTGTCAAGGATGATTTACCATTTCACCCATACGATTTGAGGAAGACCATCCTAAGTTATAACCTTGACGGAGTGCTACT
>DRMK01000071.1 GCA_011322575.1 Gammaproteobacteria bacterium | reverse complement strand
CGGGAGCTGATCATTATTATAGGTATGTTTTTGACGGCGCTACTGTTACGAATATAGCGAGCCAGTTCGTACCCGTTCATACGCGGCATCTCTACATCCAGCAGCACCAGATCGGGACGTTCCCTGTCCAGCAACGCTACCGCTTCCATCCCGTCTTTGGCATTCAATGCCTCCATACCATGCCGCTTCAGGAACCGTTGCATCACGCTGCGCACCGTAATGGAGTCGTCCACTACCAGGATCTTGGGCTTCCCCTGGCCAGCGGTGATCGGACGGCATGAATTCCGGTAGGATATACCCCCCGGCTCCACCAGCGCCGCCAAATCCAGGATCATCACGGCACTGCCGTCATCCAGAAAGGTTGCCCCGGGTACCCCGCGCAGCCGCGCCAGTTGCGGGCCAAAGGATTTCATGAGGATCTCCCGCTCTCCCATGACCCGGTCCACAACCACCGCCAGCCGCCGCTCTGCCACCCGCATCAGAATAGTGATGTAATGCCCACCGTCCCTGAACCGGTGGCTGTGCCCGGCACCGACCAGCTCCGCCAGCACCTCGATCCGGTAGCTATGCCCCATGCACTCCATATAGGAGCCCAGACTACCGTTACTGCTGCGCGCATTTATCCTCTCTCCTTCGATACGCGTAATCCCCTCGATACTCATGGGCGGTAAAGCATAGGTTTCGTCTCCAGCCACCACCAGCAAGGCACTGGAGAGATAGCGCATCAAGGGCAAGCGCAGGGTAAAGAGCACCCCTTCACCGGGCAGGTTGCGGATCTGCACGGTGCCGCCCAGCTGGCGGATCTCCCGCCCCACCACATCCAGCCCGACGCCACGCCCGGCCAGCTGGGTCACGCTGTCAGCGGTGCTGAATCCCGCCCGCTGGATGAACTGGACCGCCTGCTCCTCGCTGAACGGGGTATCGGGGTGCAGGTATCCACCCTCGATCCCTTTCTGCCGTATGCGTTCCAGATCCAGGCCGGCGCCGTCGTCGCCGATACGAATCAGCATATCCGCCCCGTGGCGCTCCAGCTCGATGGTGATCCTGCCGGTCTCGGGCTTGCCGTTGGCGGTGCGCTGCTCCGGGCTCTCTACCCCGTGGACCACGGCGTTGCGCAGGATATGCTCGATGGCAGGCAGCAGACGCGCCAGCATGGTGCGGTCCAGCTCCTGACTGGCCCCTTCCACCTGCAGATCCACCTGTTTCCCCAGCTCCCTGCAGAGCTGCTCCACCAGCCTGTAGAGCCGTGGCAGGTGGCTGGAGAAAGGCTGCAGCCGGGCCCGTCCCAGCACCTCCTGCAGCCGGTGGGTGGCCTTGCCCTGCTGCTCCAGCAGGGTGCTCGACTGCCGGACCTGCTCACCCATCAAGCCCTCCAGGCTGACCAGGTCATTGAGCGATTCCATTATGCCGCGCGCCAGGGTCTGTCTCCGGCTGAAACGGTCCAGCTCCAGCGGATCGAACTGCTCCTGCTCGGGCTCATCGCTCTCCACATAACGCGACAGCATCCGGGACTCGCTCTCCATGTCCAACCTGCGCAGCTGGCTGCGCAGACGCTCTATGGTGCCGTGAAGCTCCCCTATGTTCTGCCGTATCCCATCAATCAGCTGAGCTACGCGGGAGCGACAGATCCCCGCCTCGGCCGCCATGTTGGCCAAGCCGTCCAGCATATCTGCCCGCACCCGGAACCGCTCCGCTGGGAGCCCGGAGCCCTCCGGCTCTTCCTGCTGTGCTGTGCCGACCCCAGCCACCGGGAAATGAACAATACGGCCTCCCTTCTGTCGTTCGGGTTGCGGTTCAGCGGCTGGCGGCTGCTCCTCCTGCGGCGGGGTAACCC
This sequence comes from Gammaproteobacteria bacterium, assembly GCA_011322575.1. GTDB lineage: Bacteria > Pseudomonadota > Gammaproteobacteria > Thiohalospirales > Thiohalospiraceae > DRMK01. Next base: position 42 of record DRMK01000071.1, on the reverse strand, counting down.
CTCTGGCCGCAGCCACGAACTCCCGAATCCGGCGGATCAGCT
>DRMK01000070.1 GCA_011322575.1 Gammaproteobacteria bacterium | reverse complement strand
GGCATCGCGGGCGCGGGTGGCCATTGTGGAGATGAATGCGGCCATCAGTACCTTGCTGGCCGCCGATGAGCGGCAGGACATCCGCAGGGGCGCCATCGCCAGCATCCGCGCCTCTTCCCACCTGGATGAGAACATCCAGCGGCTGCTGGAGGCGCTGCCGGGCAGCGCCAAGGTGACCCGTCTTGCCGATCTGCTTGAGAGGCTGAAGCCGCAGCAGCTCGACATCATCCGCGCCGGAAAGAAGAACGACGACGCCGCCGGGCTGGCGAAGTTGAAGCAGGCCGGCAAGCTGCTCCAGGAGGTGGAGCAGCTTTCCCAGCAGTTGGTGGATGATGAACGGGAGAGGTTGAGCGCCAGTCTGGCCGCCAGCCGCGAGCAGGGCAGGAAGATTATCGTGATGCTGGGTGGTTTCGTATTGGCCGGGATCGTGGCCGGGGTGCTGGTAAGCCTGTTCGTGGCCTCCCGGATAACCAGACCCCTGGTGATGATAGAGAAGAGCATGGCTTCGGTGGCGGACGGGGATCTTACCATATCCCTGAATGCGGGAGGCAGGGATGAGATGGGGCGCACCGTCAATGCCATCTCCACCACTGTTGGCAAGCTGCACGGCATTATCCGCGGGGTAATGGCCAGCTCCACGATGCTGGCCCGGGAGAGCGGAGAGCTGACCGAGGCGGCTGGCCTGATCCACGATGCGACGCGCAACATCGACACCAATGTCAAGCAGATCCGCGAGGAGTCCACCGTGGCCCTGTCTGCCACCGAGGAGGCCATCGAGCATCTCGACAGGGCGGCCGACGAGTGCCGCGCCGCATCGGAAACCGCCACCACGTCGGCCCGCATGATTGCATCGGCGGTGGAGGATTTTCAGCGTTTTCAGGGAAATATGGAGCAGACAGTAGGAGTGACTCAGGAGTTGGCCGAGGCGGCCGGCAAGATTACCCAGATTACCAACACCATCCGCAGCATCTCCGAGCAGACCAACCTGCTGGCGCTCAATGAGGCCATAGAGGCGGCGCGCGCCGGTGAACAGGGGCGCGGTTTTGCGGTGGTGGCGGACGAAGTGCGCGAGCTGGCCAAGCGCACCAGCGATGCCACCGACCAGATCTCGGGGTTGATCGAGGTGATGTCGGGCAGCGTGGATACCACCGTGGCATCCCTGGAGGGAACGGTGAACGATTCGCGCAGCAATATCGAGCATCTGCAGCAGGCGGCCGGTCACATCACCGGAAACAGTGAGCAGGCGCAGCAGATGTACCAGGGGATGAAACAGGTGGTTTCGATCATGGCACCCCAGCGGGCCGCGATGCAGAGTATCTCGGGAGCGGTGTGCGCTCTGTCGGAGATGGCTGAGGAGTCCGCCCGGCAGGTGGTGAAACTGAACGGGCTGGCCTCCGATCTTAGCGGCGAGGCCAGCAAGATGCAGGGGATGATCAAGCAGTTCAGAGTCTGAGTGGAAACGGAGGAAACAGTCTATGACGCGAAAAGGAACCGGAGCGGTCCGCAGTCTGGTGCTGGCCGGAGCGGTGGCATTGACGACTGGTGCGGGCATGGTCCATGCTGGCGGGGAGATGGTGTTCAAGGCGGGTGATCCGACCCTGCAGCAGTGGCTGTTGCCGGAAGAGCCACCCTATCCCGAAGACAACAAGCCCACCCCGGAGCGCATCACCCTGGGCAAGATGCTCTTCTTTGATCCCCGTCTGAGCGGCGACGGCAATATGTCCTGCGCCACCTGCCACAACCCCGCGTTTGGCTGGTCCGATGGACTGCCCACGGCCCGGGGTCACAAAAGCATGGTACTCGGGCGCGCGACCCCAACCGTGATCAATACCGCCTACAACACCATCCAGATGTGGGACGGGCGCAAGAGAGACCTGGAGGATCAGGCCACCGGGCCCATGGAGGCCAGCGTGGAGATGAACAGCGATTTCGATCGCCTGTTCCGGTTTCTGAACGGTAACCGGGGCTATTCGGAGGCGTTTGCGAAGGCCTATCCCGGCGAGGGGATCAACAAGGAGACCCTGGCCAAGGCGATTGCCAGCTTTGAGCGTACCATCTTGAGCAACGACTCTCCGTTCGATCGCTGGGTCAAGGGAGACGCGAGCGCCATGACCGAGCAGCAGGTGCGTGGTTTCAGGATCTTCGTGGATCCCAATAAGGGCAACTGCGCCATCTGCCACAGCGCTCCCAACTTCACCGACAACGGCTTCCACAATCTGGGACTGGCCTCGGATGCCGGTGAGGATGCGGATCCGGGGCGTTTCGCCCAGAAACCCATCAAGATCCTGAAGGGTGCCTTCAAGACCCCGACCCTGCGGGATGTGGCGCTGACCGCGCCATATTTCCACGATGGCTCGGCGCAGACGTTGATGGATGTAGTGGAACACTATGTCAGGGGTGGGGTGGTGAAAGAGCGCTTGTCCCCCAATATCCGGCCGTTGGATCTCACCGCCCGGGAGAAGGAGGATCTGGTGGCCTTCCTCGAGGCGCTGACCACCCGCCACGAGCCGGTAACACTGCCCGAGCTGCCACTGCGCTAGCTGGAAATCTTTCATACCGTGAGGAGAGCTGGAATGCATGCAATCATGAAACTGTCGGGAATGGCCGTGGCCGCCCTGCTGCTGGCCGGAACCGCGATGGCGGCCGACTACGAGGTGGGCCAGAAAAACAAGTCCTTTACGGTCAAGGAGTTGACCATCAAGGTGGGTGATACAGTGCGCTTTACCAACCAGGATGACTTTTTCCACAACGTGTTCAGCTTGTCGGATCTCAAGACCTTCGATCTCGGCTCCTACCCCAAGGGGGAGTTCAAGAGCGTTACCTTCGACAAGCCGGGCAAGGTTGAAGTGGAGTGCGCGATCCATCCCTCCATGATGATGACCATCAATGTGGAGGAGTAGCCGCTTCGCGCCAGCGGTGGCCTGTCTGCTTCTGTTTCCCTGGGCGGCCGTTTCCGCCCAGGGTGGTGGGGGAGGAGGTGCCG
>DRMK01000069.1 GCA_011322575.1 Gammaproteobacteria bacterium | reverse complement strand
TCACAACCAGACCATCCGCAGCCGCCTGAAGCAGCTGCAGGCCCTGACCGGGGGGCTGGAGCAGCGCAGGGAGGCGGTGCAGGAGGCGCTGCCGGTGGTTTCCAGGGCACGCGCTGTGGCGGACCAGATCAACAGCAGCGTGGAGCAGATGCTGGGAGCCGTGGAGAGGCTGGAGGGGGGGTACGCGCTGTTTGATGAAAAACTGCAGCGCTGGACCACGTTCAACTATCTGCTCGGTGCTGCCGCCCTGCTGTTGCTGGTATTGATCGCCCTTCAGCTGCGCCGCCAGGATCGGCTTCGCCTGGCCGCTATCGAGGAGCAGCGGCGCCAGAGCGAGGAGCAGAACCAGCGCAACCAGCAGGCCATTCTGCGCCTGCTGGACGAGATGGGCAATCTGGCCGACGGGGATCTCACAGTGCAGGCCACGGTGACGGAGGACATCACCGGCGCCATAGCGGACTCCATCAATTACGCGGTAGACGCCCTGCGCCACCTGGTGCGCTCCATCAATGAGACCACGGACCAGGTATCCGGCGCCGCGCAGGATGTGCAGGTTTCCACCCAGCAGCTGGCGGTGGACAGCGGCAAGCAGGCGGAGCGGATCCACGAACTGGCGCGCCAAATTACCGACATGGCAGGTGCCATAGAGAAGATCTCCGCCGATGCGGCGGTGCTGGCGGAGGAGGCAAAGTGTTCGGTGGAGAGTGCTGCCAAGGGGGCGGATGCGGTGCGCGCCAACCTGCTGGGCATGGACACCATACGCGAGCAGATCCAGGAGACATCCAAGCGGATGAAGCGGCTCGGCGAGAGCTCCCAGGAGATCGGCAACATCGTGGAGCTGATCAAGGACATCGCCGAGCAGACCAATATACTGGCCCTCAACGCCTCCCTGCAGGCCGCCATGGATGGGGAGTCGGGGCGTGCTTTTGCCGTGGTGGCGGAAGAGGTGCAGCGGCTGGCGGAGCGCTCCGCCAGCGCTACCCGTGACATAGAGATCCTGGTACGCACCATCCAGACAGATACCAGCGAAGCGGTGCACTCCATGGAGCAGAGTACCGAGGGAGTGGTGAAAGGTACCGAGCTGGCGCAGGGGGTGGGCAGAAATCTGGAGGATATCGACCGGGTAGCGCAGCATCTGGCGGAGCTCATCCAGAACATCTCCAACGATGCGCGTGGTTATGCCGAGTCGGCCAGCGGCGTCTCCAGCGCCATGAGCGAGATTCAGTCACTCAGCCTGCTGACCTCGGACGGGCTGAACCGGGCCACTGCCGCCATTGGTCATCTGGCGGAGTCGGTAAACACCCTCAAGCGGTCGGTTGCCGGCTTCAAGCTTCCTGAATGATGGATCGGGGGCAGACTATGGAGAGAGAACACAAGGAAGAGGAGCAACGGCGGTCCGGGTCACCGGATGTTACCCATCTGGCAAGTGTCCGCGAAGAGGTGGATGCGGCGCTGATGACCGTGCGCATAGCGCTGGTCACATCGGGTGAGTTGCCGGATCTGCGCAAACGCTTGCCCATCTGCAAGGAGCAGCTGCAGCAGGTGCGCGGTGCCATGGAGATGTTGCGGCTGCCCGGCGCGGTTATGGTGCTGGAGGGGATGCTGCAGCTGATCGAGTCCCTGGAGCGTGGGCGTGTCGCCTTGCCGCGTTCTGCCATCGATGCGCTGGTACACGCCCTGCTGCAGCTGCCGGTCTATCTTGACCAGCTGGAGCGAGGAGGACACGACTCCCCCTACATAGTCCAGCCCCTGCTCGATGAACTGCGCGCTGCGCATGGCGCCTCTCCCCTGACCCACGAGGTACTGTTTTCACCCGAGCTCGATTTCGGTGGTCCAGACGCGGTGCTTCCCGATCGGGACGGAGACAGGATGCAGAAGCTGGTTCGACGGGTGCGGCCGCTATTCGAACAGACCCTGCTCTCCTGGATGCGCAATCCCGGCGCAGCGGATCACAGGGAAGAGATGCGCATCCTGCTGGGAGTTCTGGCGAAGGAGAGCAGCAGACCAGCGGTATGGCAGCTGTTTCGCATGGCCGAGGCGGTTTTCCTGCTCCTGGAGGAGGGCGGGTTGCAGGCGGGAAGGCCGCTCTACCGGCTGATGGGCAGGGTAAACCAGCAGCTAAAGCGGGTGATCGACAAGAGTGAATCGGATCTCCAGAGGGATCCCCCGCTGGAGCTCATGCGGCGTCTGCTCTACCACATCGCCGGCAGCAAGGGTGGTGGCGAGCGGGTGGCAAAGATCAGGAAGCGTTACCGGCTCGACAGGATACTGCCCGGCGTCCAGGAGATTGCAAGGGCACGGGCTGAGCTGAGAGGGCCGGATCATGCTGCCGTGCGCAGCGCGCTCTCTGCGCTGCGGGGTGAGATGAGGGGGATAAGAAAAGCGCTGGATGACTGGCTGGGTGCATCCGAACCATCTGCGCAGGGGTTGCAGCAGGTGGAGGATGAGCTGCGCCAGTTCGCCACTACCCTGGAGTTTCTTGGCCTGGAGATCGCGGCAGGTACCATCCGGCGCCAAATGGAGCAGCTACGTGCCAGCGCTCTTGGTGACGAGCCGCCTGCTGATGAACAGATGCTGGAGATGGCCACCACTCTGGTTATGGTGGAGTCGGTTCTGCGCGGGGGGATGGAAGAAACCGCCCTCGTAGCGGGGCAGATGGCTGAAACCACGACATTCCTGGAGGGGGAGAGCCGCAGGCTGCGTAGTGCGGTATGCGATGAGCTCATATCCGAGCTGAATCGTGTAAAGGTGGATCTGGAGGGTGACTCTTTCGGTAACCGCCGGAGCGAAGTGATCTCCTCCCTGGAGCAGGTGCAGGGGGCCCTGGAGATAATAGAGCTGCGAGAGGCGGCCCAGCTAATCCGGCGATGCCACCGGTTCGTGGAGGCGGCGACGCGTGTCGGTCACCAGCCACACCAGGAGGAGCGGGAGGCGGTTGCGACGCTGGTCAGCGGTGTGGAGTTCTGTGTCGAGGCGGTTGCCCGTGGACAGCGCGACGCCGAGCGGCTGCTGGACGACGCCAGGCAGGGAGCAACGCTGCTGGATGAGTCTGTCGAACAGCTGCAACAGCGGGCGCCAAACGAGGAGGCGCCGGGTGAGGATTGGTTCGCAGCATCCATTATCAAGGCATCAACCACAGTGCCTCCTGTGGGTGGCGAGAGGGAGATGCAGCAGCCCGGGAGAGAGGAACTCCCGCCTGGAGAGGAGAGCGTACAGGATGGGGCGGATGAGGATCTCCAGGATGAGCCATCTGCCGATACGGGGCAGTGCGAGATGCCCGGAGAGGGTACTGAACCGGAGATGGAGGGAGAGGACCGCAGCGGTGCCGACAGGGAGCCTTCATCTGGTGCGTCTGGTGTGGAGAGTGATGTGGCGTTGCTGCCCTATCAGCCGCAGAAGGACCCGGAGCTGCTGGAGATCTTCTCCCGGGAACTGCGCGAACACACGGAAACTATACGCCGCTTCGTTACCGATGCACGGGGCGGTGTATTCTCCAGCCAGGGCGCCGCGGAGCTGCAGCGTGCCCTGCACACCATGCGCGGCAGCGCGCTGACGGCAGGTGCTTCCTGGCTGGCCGAACTGGCCGGGCGGCTCGAGCGGCTCTCTGTCGGCGAGGAGCCACCTGCGGAGGAGCTGTTGCAACTGCTGCATGACAGCTGCGACGCGATTGAGGAAGGCCTGTCTGCCCATTCTGACGAGGGGGATCCCGCCGGCCTCGACTCCCTGTTGCACAGGGCCGCCGCACTGGAGGAGGAGAGAGAAGCTGCCTCCCGCGCAGCGCCTGCCGCGGAGCGGGCCGAAGTGGAGCTGCAGTTGGTGTTCTGTGACGAGGCGGAGGAGATTCTGCAGCGCTATCTGCAACAGCTGCAACGCTGGCGGGAGGAGCGGTCTGCGAGTGAGCCGGTACGTGCTCTGGAACGCGAGCTGCATACCCTGAAGGGTAGCGCCCGAATGGCGGGGGCAGAACCGGTAGCCGATATCAGTCACGTGCTGGAGTCGTTCCTGAACGAGGTATCTGCGCAGCAGATCCCGGTCTCCGACGAGCTGTTCGGGATTCTGGAGGACGCCCGCTGGCAGCTGCTTGGTATGGTGGAGCGGATGAAGAGCGGAGAGGCGGTACCGGACCAACCGGAGCTGATCCGCCGGATTCGGGAGT
>DRMK01000068.1 GCA_011322575.1 Gammaproteobacteria bacterium | reverse complement strand
GCGCTGGGAAGCGTCGCGGCTGAAGGTGACCAGTGTGCTGCCGGTTGAAAGTGTGGTCTTGGCGATCTCCACCTTGCCGGTTTCGTGTCTCCAGGGAGGAGGTACCGCCAGCAGGCGGGCCTGGCGCCGTTTGCGCGCCGGCTCCCGTTCCAGCCGGAACGACAGGCTGAATCCTCCGCCCGCCTTGCTGGTGAAGCGGGCGCCGCCGAAACGGGGGATCTGCTGGCTCAGGTGGCAGGAGAGCCGGTTCCCCCCGCTGGACCATGCGGAGTCATCCGGCGCAACGCCGAAGCGCAGCTCGCCGCCATGTGCGGCCGGGGAGGGCAGCTGGGCGGCCAGGAGGAAGACGATCAATCCAGGCAGGCGCATCTGATGGTAACCCGTATGGTTGCGACCGCATGTTCCGCGGGTAATATGGACACCGCCAAAACGGTGGTCATGCAACCCCTTACATCGACCTAAACCGCTCAGGTCTTTAGTACTGCGGATTCAACTCGCCGAGCGGTTACACGGTGATTTGCCTTTTTACCAACCGGATTTTGGGAAAGGCCCCGTTGGGGGGAAGATCAGGGCGTAGCTTCATCCTGCTCCGGAGCAGGAGCCGGGTGTGGAGTTGCAGCGGGTAGTTCCACATGAAAGGTGGTGCCGCTTCCCGCTGCGGTGGTGAACCAGATCCTGCCATCCAGTCCCTCCACTATGGCCTTGCAGATGTTGAGCCCCAGCCCGCTTCCCCCTGCTTGGCGCTGATCTGCGGTGTTGGCCTTGACGAAGCGGCGAAATAGCCTTTGCTGAATCTCAGGAGGGATCCCTGGCCCTTGGTCGCTGATGGAGAATCGTCCAGTTGCCCCGCAACGGTCTATCTGCACGGTGATAGTGGAGTTGGACGGAGAGAACTTGATGGCGTTGGAGAGCAGATTGCTGATCACCTGTGCCAGCCGATCGGGGTCTGCTTCCACCCGGACCCGCGGGGAGTCCTCATCCAATATCAGACGGATCTGGCGCCGGGCTGCGAAGGGGCGCAGATTGGAGAGCGCCTGGTCTAGCAGCCGGTAGAGATCCACCGGTTGCAGCCGAAGTTCCGCGCTACCGCTCTGCAGACGCTGCAAGTCGATGAAATAATTGATTAGATCCCGCAGCTTGATGCTGTTTTCGATGGCTCGTTCCACCATCTCGCGGGCCCTCTGCGGCAGCGGGCCTGGGACCTCTCTCGCGAGCAGGGAGAGCGTGCCCTGGATGGTGGTCAGCGGGGTGCGCAGCTCGTGCCCGATCTCGGAGAAGAAATCGGTCTTGGCCCGTTCCAGCTCCTTCCGCTCGGCCTGGATGATCTCCATGATGGTGGCGAACCCCTGTTCATCCTTGCAGCAGGCGCGGATCCGGGAGCGTTGTCGTTCGGTAAGCATCGATGACTACCCAGCTTCTGAACCGTGGCATCATAATAGCCGGGCAGCGGGGACCCGGTTGCCGGGGGACAGTTTGTTTGCAAAATATTTACTATGCGTTGGGAGCATGTTCCGATCCCTTACCGTATTTTTCAGCGAGTTGTTCCCCGCGCTCTCTGGCCAGGGCCAGTTGCCGTTCGCTCATCCGTTCTCCCAGTGCATCGCGCTCTGCTTCGATCTTCTCCCGTAGCGGAAGTTGGCCGGTGTTGAGTGCTGCCACGTGGAGCCAGATAAAGGCACGTGACAGATCACGCCGGGTGCCACGACCATCACGCAGCATCAGTCCTACTCGGTACTGGGCCACGGGATCACCGTTTCTGGCCGCAATCATCATCCAGCGCCAGGCCTGTTTCAGATCCGGGCGGCGCATGCCCGTTCCCCGGTAGTACATGTCTGCCAGAGCGGTTTGAGCCAACACGTCGCCTCCCTCGGCCGCCTTGCGGAACCATTTGAGTGCATGGGCAGGTGCCTTGGGGACTCCGGTGCCGCTGTAAAACAGGGTGGCCAGAATACGTTGCGAGGAAACGTCACCGGCACGTGCTGCCTTGCCGAACCAATGGGCTGCCCTGCGGGCGTTTTTATCGACGCCGTTCCCGCTCAGGTAGCGGTGGCCGAGCTGATATTGGGCGGTGGTGTCCCCCAGGTTTGCGAGCACCTCCAGCCTGGCCAGATCGGTCGCGTCATCCGTCGGTGCGACAACCGGGCTGGAGCGATGATCCATGTTCTCAACTGCTTGAAGCTGAGTGGTGATACCCAAGAGCAGTAACAGTGCAACAGCAATCATGGGAAACGGTGTTCGCCTCCGTAGTAAGAAGGTAACCGTTCAGCCCGATCCGGATACACCAGCCGTGGCGCGACCCTCCTTCAGAGGGGGGGGAGCTCTCTGAGCAAAGGAGCGCCGCAGTTCAATGGCTGCGTACCGTCTCTGACGACTGAACGGTTACCTCTATACTATCGGCTGAATGAAAGTTGCCCTGTAGGTGGAAATCGAAGAAAAAGGGCTCGGGTCTTCCCCAAATCGTGTGGGTAAAATGGCAAATCATCCTTGACAGGCGGAATGCACGCCACATACTCGGTAGCCAGGAGGGGATTGGGGCTGTCTGGCTGGGGACTGCCGGATATCCACTACCTGCGCGAATTGCAACTGGTTCGGCTATTCCAAAGCGTCCCCAATCCCCTTGTGCCGACTATCTTCTGGCGTGCATTCCGCCTGTCAAGGACGAAGCCGCTACGCGGTGATTTGCCATTTTACCCACCAAATTTTGGGGAGGACCCAGAAAAGGAAAAACCCGGCATGAGCCGGGTTTTTGTGAAGCAAAGCAGGTGTGAGGTGGCGTGCCGCCCCCACCCCGGGCCATTCACTGTTTGGCTGGGGCAGATCCCTCCGTGGGCTGTACCAAGGCAGCAAACTCGTCCTTGTCCAGCTTGCCATCACCGTTGCTGTCGGCGTCGGCGAACAGGGGGGCAAGGGTTGCGGAACCGGCCGCTTCTGCCTTGCTGATAGCCCCGTCTCCGTCGGTATCCAACTCGGTGAAAGAGAGTCCTCCCGCCAGCGCGGCGGCTGAGAAAAACAGGCCAAGAGTGGCCAGAGAAAAGATTTGTTTCTGCATATCGCTACCTATCTCCGTATTGCATTTGATGTAATGGGTTCGCTGTTGTGCGTACGGAGCTTTGCAGGAG
>DRMK01000067.1 GCA_011322575.1 Gammaproteobacteria bacterium | reverse complement strand
TGCGGATCTTTTCCAGCAGCCCCTCGTCGTCTGCCGCCCCAAAATGATCCAGCAGGGCCGAGCGGCTCTCCCTAAGCTCGATCAGCAGCTTGGAGAGACTGTCCAGTACCTGGATGTCTTCCGGGGCCAGATTTTCGTAGAAATTGTCCATTGCCGCATTTACCTTACATGGAGTCGTCATGTTTTGCGCCGCCGCGCAGGTCCACCATCTCCACGGTTATCTGGTCGAAGCGCAGCAGCTCTCCGCCATGTTTTTCGATAAAGGAGTTGGCATCCTCCCTGCGGGCGAAGGTGGCGAAGGTGGGCCCCATGGATCCGTGCAGGTCGCTGCCGCGCACGTAGAATGCCTTGGTGGCGTCGATCCAGTGGTCCCTGGGCTCTTTCCAGTCGGTGCTGCCCATGTCCTGGGTGAATATGGCCCTGATGCCTCGCTGCTGCTCCGGCCGCAGGTAGATGGAGAGTAGCTCGATGGTGTCACAGTAAAACTCCCGCTCCCCATCCTTGTACAGGATCTGCCCCTTGGGTCCGGGGTAGTCGAGCAACAGCATGCCATCCAGGGCGCAGATGGAGCTCCTGTCCGGCTCCAGCGCCTGGACAGCGGGTTTCTCCCCGGAGCAACCGGTGAGTGCTGCCGCCAGTATCAGTGTCGCCATCGTCGCGGCGTGTCTCATCGTCGAGTCTCTCCCGTTACCTGAACTTCCAGTACGCCAGCCCCAGCGGGGCCACTATCCAGAACAGCATGGCGCCGCTCAACACCCAAGGGCTGGCCAGCGATTCGGGGAATACGGTGGCCAGACCATAGAGGGTCTTCACCTGCTCCAGGCCAAAGATGTTGAGGATGCGGAAGATATCCGCCGGATTGAGCAGCAGCAGATAGGGGAAGAGATCGCCTCCCACCTGCCCTTCGGTCACCACCAGGATCCCCAGCAGGATCAGATCGTATATCAACACATAGAAGAACCACAAGGCGACCGCTGCGCCGCTGGCGGTAGTCTTGTTGCCCGCCAGTACCGAGACGAGAAACGACAGGCTGAGAAACGCCATTCCCATGAAGATGGTGCTGAGCATGAAGCCGGCATACTGGGCAAGGGCGGGCAGGTCGATGTGGTAGGAGAGAAACAGGCCCACCAGGCCGAATCCGGCCACGGTGGAGAAGGCCAGCGCGCTGGAGAGTCCGAGATATTTCCCCAGCAGCAGCTCGAGCCGGCTGATGGGCAGGGAGAGCAGCAAATCCAGCGAGCCGCGCTCCCGCTCGCCCACGATGGTGTCAAAACCGAGTATCAGGGCGATGAGCGGCACCAGATAGATGGCCAGGCTGACCAGGCTGGCAATGGTCAGCTCGATGTTGCTGAACCCCACCACTCCCCGCTGGGAGGCACCGAAATAGGCTATTACCAGGGCGAAGAAGGTGAATATCACGCTCACCGCCAGCACCCACCTGTTGCGGATGCGGTCCCAGAACTCCTTCTGGGCGATGATTCCGATCTGTTTCAGCTCCAGTGACATCTCAAACCACCTTGGCCTCCCGCTTGCCGGAGATCTCGGGGCTCTCCACGTACCCAAGGAACAGATCCTCCAGGGAGGGCTCCTGAATGGTGATGTCCCTGATCCCCTGCAGTTCCGAGAGAGCGGTGAGCAGGGGCATCTTTTGCCGCCGGTCACAGCGGATGGTGGCCGAGCCGTGGTCAGGGGTGAGCCCGCACTCCGGAAAGCGGGCCAGGGCGTCGCGCAGCGATTCCATGTCCGGCTTCTCCAGCGATACCTGGATCAGAATCGGGAGGTTCAGCTGTTCGCGCAGCTCGTGCACCGAGCCGGCCGTAAGGATTTTGCCTGTCTTCATGAGGGCGATGCGGTCCACCTGCTCCTGGATCTGGGCCAGGTTGTGGGAGGAGAGCACCATGGTCACCCCCTGCTCCCTGAGCTCCTTGAGGAACAGATAGAACTCGCGGATCCCTGCCGGATCCAGGCCGGTGGTGGGTTCATCCAGAAACAGGATGCGGGGCTCTCCCAGCAGCGCCTGGGCGAATCCCAGCCGCTGGCGCATACCCTTGGAGTAGCCGCGCACCGGCCGGCTAGCTGCCTCCTCCAGCCCCACCTTCTTCAGCAGGGGCATTATGGTACCGGGATCGGCGCCCTTCAGCGCACCCAGAAAGCGCATGGTCTCCCGGCCGCTGAGGTGGTCATAGAACACCACGTTTTCGGGCAGGTAGCCGATGCCGCGCCGCACCTGGCGGAAGCGCTCCCCGGTGATGGCCTCGCCCTGGATCCGGATCTCTCCGCTGTCAGGCTGGAGCAGGCCCAGCATCATCTTGAACAGGGTGCTCTTGCCCGCGCCGTTGTGGCCGATCAGGCTGAAGATCTCACCCTTGCGGATGGAGAGGGATGCCTCCTCCACCGCCAAGACCTCGCCATAGCGTTTGGTGACCCGGTGGACCTCAATCAAGGGTTCGTTCAAACCAGCGGCCCCAGTCGGTGTGTAGTGGCTGCATCCTCGGCCCGGGATCCACGATGCTGGGCGAGCGCAGCAGGGGAAACTGCCGGGCCACCATGCGCAGCGTCTGCACCGCGGGGCTGCTCATCAGCAGTTTCATGTAGGGAAATTTCCATATCAGGCGGTCCACCAGGTCGTTTGCCTCGTAGGGAACATCGCCAAAACCGTCCGCATCGCGATCCCATCCCACATAGTTGCTCCAGTAGTTGTTGCGCCACTCCTCGTCATGCGCGGCAACGTAGCGTACCTGATTCCTGTTCTGGATGAAATCGTTCCCTTGCACATCGTTGTGGATGGAGCCGGCCCACAGGTGGATCCCTATCCGGTTGTTGATTATCAGATTGTTCCTTACGGTGTTGTACTCGGCGTCGTAAATGAAGAAACCCTTGCCGTTTCTGGCCACCACGTTGTTCTCGAGGGTGGAGTCCTGCATGGTGCGCAGCAGGATGCCGTGATCGGTGTTGCCCCAGGCCACATTGTTGCGCACAACCTGGTTGCGCACCATCATGAGCGCCAGTCCGCCCCGGTTGAGATAGCTCTCGTTGTTCTCCCACAGGTTGTTGTGGGAGTTCATGTAGTGGGTGCCGTAGCGCAGATGGTGTAGCCTGTTGCCGCGGAATACCGCGTCGTAGGTGATGTCCACGTATATGGCGTCACGGCAGAAGCTGATGTTGTTGTCGATGATCCTGGCGTTGGTGGTGTTGTAGAGCTGGATCCCGTTGCCACGGTCGGCGGAACGCAGGTCACGCTTGCCGGTGATGAGATTGTTGATCACCCGTACGCCGTCCACCCCTTCGATCCATGTGCCGAAAAGGTTGTAGGTCAGGTCGTTGTTGCGGATTATCGCCCTGTCGGCCCCCGGTTCCACATAGATCCCGGCATTCTGGGCGGTGAGATCCGTGCCGCTGTCCCGGATTATGAACCCCTCGATGACCACGTCCTTCGCCTTGATGCGGATGACATCGTCCCGGTTGCCGCCGCTCAGGGTAGGGCGGTTCAATCCGCGCAGGACCAGCGGCTTGTCGATGACCAGGTTGTCCCTGTAGTAGCCGCGCTCGACGGAGATGACATCTCCCGGCGCGGCGGCCTGAACCGCGGCCGACAGGCTCTCTCCCGGAGCTACCGTCCACTCCTTGGCGGCCAAGGAGGGTGAACCGTACAGCAGGAACAGAAATATTATTATATTCCTGCAAATTATCTCGCTCATTTGATCTCGTTTATCGGAACAAAATAGCCATCCGAACCGATTTCCGTGAGCGGCAGGTTGGCCTTCGCGCGCCGCTTCCGTTCCTGGGAGAGGGGAGGGCAGGCGTGGTCGTCATAATACAGAATCATGCAGTTTTGACAAAGCATGCACTCCCGCTGATCGATCCTGCCTTGCTCGTCAATGGCCAGGGAACCGCAGTCATTGGCGCAGGCGTGACAGGTCTGGCACTCCTGCTTGCGCTTCAGGGGGAACAGGCGGATGGTGGAGGGGATAGCCAGGCCCGCGCCGAGCGGACAGAGATATTTGCAGAACGGGCGCTCCATCAGCATCGCCAGCCCGAACAGAATCAGCCAGTAGAGAATGAAGGGCCACGAGCGGCTCCAGACTCCGGTCAGGAAGGTGGTCTTGAACGGCTCAACCTCGGCCAGTTTTTCCGCCAGTCCCATGGAGTAGAAGGAGATCAGCAGCAGGCCGAGGAATATTATGTACTTGAGCCATTTGAGTCGGTCGTGCCATCTCATGGGCAGGGCGAACTGATAGCGCTTCAGGCCCAGGGCGCCCGCCACCTTGAAGGTAAGCTCGTGCAGCGCTCCGTAGGGACAGAGCCAGCCGCAGAACAGGCCGCGTCCCCAGATGAACAGGGTGATGATGATGAACCACCAGAAGATGAAGATGAGGGGATCGGTGAGAAACAGCTCCCATTTCCAGCCGTAGATGAGGGAGTGGAACCAGGTCATAACGTGGGTAATGCTAGGCTGCGCCATGGCATAGTAGCCCACGAACCCCAGGCTGCTGATCCAGAACAGGTACTTGGGAATGGAGATCCAGCGCTTGTCCCTGTAGCTGGCGCGCCGCACCCATCTGTCGCGCAGCAGATAGAAGAGCGTCATGGCTGCCAGCAACAGGATGAACAGGACAACCTCCGCCTTTCTGGATTTCCATACCGTAAGCCAGGTGGGATCGGGCCGCTTGTACTCCGGCCTGCCACCTTCCAGATAGGCGCCGGGGATCCAGTACTCCCGATCGAAGTTGATGAAGGTCTTGACGTCCTTGGTCTGCCGGTTCTGCCGGTTGGCTAGGAATACCAGCTTCCAGGGATAGGCCGCGCTGAAGCTCTCGCTGCGGATGATAAATATGCCCGACTCGTGATACTGGGGCGCTCCGGGCGCCTTGATGTAGTAGAGGGGGAGATAATCGGTGTCACGGAAGGTTACCGTTTCCATATCCTGCGCCACCTGGATGCGGTCATAGATCCCGCCCCGAACGAAACCGGAACCCTTGAACGATGCGTCCCCGTTGGCGATGATGAAAATGGCGTGATCCGCCGGGCCAAGGTCCTCCATCAACCTCTGGTAACCCCTTTCCCCCAGAATGCTTCTGCCGATTACCGGCGCATTCAGATAGCCGAAATAGAGATCAATGTAGGGATTGCCTGTATCCTCCTCACCCACGTCTTCGTGTGTTACCGTCAGTCTCTGAATGCTCCCCTCCTGCAGCAGGGTATTCCAGTCTCGCGTCTCCTCGAGAGGCAGGAATCTGGCCTGGGGCCTGATCACCGGCTCCAGGATTCCTACCTGCTTTGCCACCTCCACGGCGCAGCGCATGATCACCTGATTTTCGGCGATGACCGTCACCGTCGCGCCGCTGATGGCATCTACACCGATATATCCCTCGCTCTGGCGCGCCGTGCCGATCTCCACCTTGTCGCCGGCAAACTTGCCCACATATTGCTTGATGAACTCAATCAGCTCGGATTCGGGTATCCCCACCAGCAGGATCGGTTCGCTGTGGCGCAGTATCTTGACCCCGGTGATGATGCCCTTGGTATCCATCCCGATCAGGGTAACCACCGGCTTGCCCGAATATGCCGGAATGTCCACGATGTCGGTAGACAGGAATACATAGCCCACCAGCTCTCCGTTCTTGCTGGCCTCCACGTATGGAGGGCGGCCCTTGCGGGGTGAGAAGCTGTCGGCCACGATCACATCCTTGCAGGGAGCATAGGCGCACATGTCCGGATCGGTGGCAAGCTCTGCCGGAAGTGGCGCCTCGTAGGCGGTGGCGTGGGCGAAGGTTATGCCAGACAGAATCAGTAACAGGCCGTAGAAAAGGTTTGCAAACAATCTCAAGATACCTATCTGTTTCCAGGATGGGAGCAGGGCGGCGCTTTCCTGGAGCGAGAAAACATGAGGCAGTTTGCCATGCCTCCTCCAGGCACGACGCGAGCGCAGGCGGGGAGATAAGACTCCCCGCCACTCACAGCTGTTAATCCCTTGCTGCTACGGCTCTACCAGCAGGCGACTGCGCATCTCCAGATGGAGGGCGTGGCAGAAGTGCGTACAGTAGCACCAGTAAACCCCGGGCTTGTCGGCGATGAAGGTGACCGACTTGGTCTCCTGCGGGGATACTACGAAGTTGATGTTGTATTTGGGTATGGCGAAGCCGTGACACAGATCCTCGACCTTGTCGTGGTTGGTCAGGATAATGGTGACCTCATCACCCTGTTTCACCTTGAATTCGGTCAGGCTGTAGGCGGGCGCCATCGAGGTGAGGTATATGGTGGCCTTGTTGCCGTTACGCTCCACCCTGGACTCTTTCTGATCCTTGACCGCAAGTGGGAATTCATCCATGGTGAAGATCTGGCGCGTCTTGATGACGTCCCGCCTGATCAGGATGAAGTCGTGCGGCTCGGGATAGACCGGAGCCTCGTGCACCAGGCGCATCTTCTCACCCGATATATCGATGAGCTGCTCGTTCTCCGGATGCATCGGACCCACGGGCAGGAAGCGGTCCTTGGAGAACTTGTTGCCGATCACCAGCCACTTGCCATCCGCCTCCTTGGTCTCGTTCATGGAAGCGTTGAGGTGACCCGGCTGATAATGCACATCGATTTTGTCGATGATCACCTTGGCATTCTTGTCACCCTTGTACGCCTTGATGGCGGCCTCCACGTTCCACTTCACGATCTGGCTGTCGAGGAACAGCGTGGTATAGGCGTTGCCCCGGCCGTCAAACGATGTGTGCAGCGGCCCCAGACCGATCTCCGGCTCGGCCACCACCGCATCGCGCGGGTCCTTCAGCTCCCCATCGAACCATTTCAGAATCAGGCTCAAATCGATCACCGAAGCGGTAGGGGAGAGCTTGCCCGAGCAGACAAAATACTTGCCATCCGGACTGGCATTTACACCATGCGGGCTCTTCGGGATCGGGACATAACAGGTCAGGGCCGTCTTGGGATCACTGTTGGCTGCCTTGGTGCCATCCACTATGGGCACGTTGGAGCCGTCGGGACTGGAGATCACCTTGCCCGCCTTGACCGCTTCCTCTATGCGGGCAATGTTGAAAAACAGGCAGGAGTCCCGTTCAGCGGACATCATCCCGGAAAAAGTCACCCCTTTCTCGGTATTGTACTGATTGACCGCTGCCAGCTTGCCGTCGTAGGAGGTAGCCACCAGATCCATGTTGCCGTCCACCTTGACCTGCCAGCGTACCTCCATGGTTTCCGCATCCACGCAGGTAAACAGGCCGTAATAGGCGTCCGTATCCTCCATATTGGTGCCGTCATTGGGGTGGGGGATACGGAATTCGCTGCCGCAGAACACCCTCGTGGTGTGGTTAATCTTTGGATCCACCGGATCCCGCTTGTCGGGAAAGATACCGTGGAATCCCTGCACATTGGGGAGCTCGGTAATCTTGTCGCACACCATCACGTCTCCCCGGATACGTGCAATGCGCGAGTGGATCTTGTCGTTTACCCAGAAATACTTGCCGTCGTAGGTCCCGTCCTTGTACGAGCCATGGACGTGATGGGTGTCACCGGTAGTATATTTGAGGCTGCCATCCTCCTTGGTCCCCAGGATCGCCTTGGATTCGTTGGTGATACCCCAACCGCTCATGGGATCCGGATTGAATACCGGGATGCGCATTATCACCCGCCCCGACGGTTCCCCAATGATGCGTACCTCTCCGGAGTGTCCGCCGCTGTACATGGAGTAGTAGGTGTCCAGTTGCCCTGGATCCACATGATAGGAGAGTCCCCCTCCACCTGCTTCGGAGGCTGCGGGCGCGGTTGCCGTGTGCGAAGCGGAACCGCCTCCACCTTTCTCAGGACCCTTGCCACAGGATGCCAGTCCGACGGATAGCCCCGCACCGGCGAGTCCCGTAAAGGCCGCCATGCCAAGGAATTTGCGACGACTCACCTCCTCCTGCAACCCACCGGATCCTGCTTGCTCGCTGTGACTCTCGGTGAGAGACTGCCTTTTGTTATCACTGTTCATTTAATAATCCTCCTAAGCATATGAGCTCAATCCAGAAACATCATTGCAACATTCCGTTTCAGATCTGTAACCATCTCCTGCAACCAGTTTTCTTGGGAGGTAGTATGAGTAGCGTATGGGCCAAATGCCTTGACCTGTGTCAAATAACCTACTGGCAGCAATGGTATTGGAGTGAAGGAGGGGCAGGGCGGTTGGCCGCAGGGGCGGCACAACGTTCTAAAACGGGTCTTCACCAAATCGTGTGGGTAAGACCCGCTAAAACGTATCACGCAGCGCCGCTTTGCAGGGAGAAGGCGGAAATAGCCTCATTGATCTCCTTTTCGATATCGTCCAGGGCCTCATCCACGGAGCCCGACTCGAGTCCAAGGATCTCCCATGCCTGGGCATCCGGCTCGAGGGACTGGCGGTATAGCAGCAAACTGGGGTTGAGAGAATTCGCGAAAACATTCGCCAGATGGGTTACCGCCTTCAGCCTCGGGGCGGTTTTGGTCTCTCCCAGTTCGTGATGGCAGGCAACCGCCTCCACCATTGGTTCGGGGAGGTTCCATTGGCGCAACAGGGAGGCCCCCACCATCGCATGGTCGAAACCGAATACCGTGCGCTCCGCCCGATAGAGAGGGATCTCCTTGCGCC
>DRMK01000066.1 GCA_011322575.1 Gammaproteobacteria bacterium | reverse complement strand
GAGCCTGCGCCGCCACTACGCCATGACCCTGCGCCACTGGGTGCGGGCGCTGGAGAATCATCAGGCGGAGGCGGTGGCCATGGCGGGCGAGGAGACCTACCGCCTGTGGCGGCTCTACATGGCCGGCAGCGCCTACTACTTCGAGCAGGGCACCACCAACATCTATCAAATCCTGGCGGCGCCCGCCTACCAGCGGCTGACCCTCCCGCTGCGCCGGGACCATCTGTATGCTTGAGCCGGGCCGGTTCCCCGTTGCGGTTTCAACAGCAGGTGGTGCCGATTATTCCGCGTCCAAGCTGCCGTGGGCTGCATGTTTGCGGCTGTCCTCTCCCGCCGTGACCCGTTGGGAGTGGTGATGTGCCGCAGCGCCTTGGGGCAAGGCGGACGCAATCCAGAAACGAGCCGTTCTTGCAGCCCATAACCTGTTGATTTACTATGACAGGCCGCCGCGCATCTGCTCATGGGCAACGCTATCGAAACCTCTTGCCGGTGCAGCGGCAGGAGCGCCTCGATGCCTTGCCACGGGCAATCGGGTAGAGGCGTTCGGAGCGATATTCTCACTTTTCACGCGGGGAGCGACGTCGATGGCGCTGGCCATTTTCGATCTCGACAACACCCTCCTGGGGGGGGACAGCGACTATCTCTGGGGACAGTTCCTGGTGGAGCAGGGGATCGTCGACAGGGAGCGTTATGAGCGGGAGAACCAACGGTTCTTTGACGAATACCGGGCCGGGACGCTGGATATATACGAGTTCATGAATTTCAGCCTCCAGCCTCTGGTCCGCAATCCGCTGGCCAGGATGAGGGAGCTTCGCAGCCGTTTCCTGGAAGAGAAGATCAGGCCCATCATGCTGCCCGCTGCCCGCGATCTCCTACAGCGGCACCGTACCCGGGGTGATTATCTGATGATCATTACCGCCACCAACCGTTTCGTCACCGAACCGATCGCCGAGGAGTTCGGCGTGGATCATCTGCTGGCCACCGACCCCGAGTTCGAGGGGGGGCGCTACACCGGCCGGGTGGCCGGTACTCCCTGTTTCCGCGAGGGGAAGGTGGAGCGTCTCCGGGAGTGGCTGGAGGGCAGCGGCGGGAATCTCGCGCAGAGCTGGTTCTACAGTGACTCCCACAGCGATCTGCCGCTGCTGGAGCTGGTGTCCAATCCTGTCGCGGTGGACCCGGATGAGACGCTGGCGCAGCATGCGGAGCAGTTGGGGTGGCCGATCATATCGCTGCGCAATACCGGCCGCTGATGCGGCGGGCCTCCTGGCTGGCGCTGCTCGCCGTGGCGGCGTGCGGCGCGTTTGCCGTGGCCCTGAACTCGGGAACCGTCCGGGTGGGGTGGAGCGAGCTGGGGCGCATTCTCCTGGGGGAAGGCGCAGATCTTCCCCGCCAGCTGGTGCTGGAGCTGCGCCTGCCGCGTGCCCTGGGGGCCTTCGCGGTGGGCGGCCTGCTGGCCCTGGCGGGGGCGCTGTTGCAGGTCCTGCTGCGCAACCCGCTCGCCGATCCCTATATCCTCGGCGTATCCGGAGGGGCGGCGGTGGCAGCCCTGCTGGCGATGCTGGCGGGGCTGGGTGGCTGGTGGTTCTCCGCCAGCGCCTTTACGGGGGCCCTGATTACCATCCTGCTGGTGTTCTGGCTGGCGCGCGGCCGGGGCAGCTGGAGCGATACCCGGCTGCTGCTGACCGGCGTAATAGTGGCCTCCGGTTGGGGGGCGCTGATCAGCTTTCTGTTGGCCGTGGCTCCCGGCCGCGAGCTGCGCGGCATGCTGTTCTGGCTGATGGGGGATCTGGGACAGGTGCGGGAGCCGCTGATGGCGCTGCTGGTGCTTGGGGCGGGACTGCTCTTCGTCCTGCCCCGCGCGCGCGTCCTGAACGTGCTGGCGCGGGGTGACCTGCAGGCTGCGGCGCTGGGGGTGGAGGTATCCCGGGCGCGCCTGGCCATCTATCTGGGGGCCTCCCT
>DRMK01000065.1 GCA_011322575.1 Gammaproteobacteria bacterium | reverse complement strand
TTTGATCTGTTTCTCCTGCAGGATGCTGTCGGGAACGTAGCTGCGCAGCTCCACAATGAAACGGCAGCTGTTCGCTAACGAGAGAGGCAGCTGTTTCTCGGTCAGCCAGGCTTCGTCGACCGTGATCCCGTAGCTGTTCCACCAGGCGGGATCGTTCTGTTCCCACCAGTTGGCGGCCAGCGCGTTTGCCGCCCATACCTCTACCGAGCAGGCACCTTCGTTTCCCTCGCAGGTACCCTCCACTGGCCGGATGGTTTTCTCCTCCATCCACGCCTGGGCCGCCAGAAGGCAAAGCTCGGTGGCCTGAAAATTCTCCTCGCGCTGGGAGGAGTTGGCCGCCATTTTCTGTTCCAGGGACGCACCGCCCATCGCTCCTACCCCTATTAGCGTTAGCAGTAGCAGAATCACCAGCGTGGCCGCCAGCACAGCCCCTTGCTGCCTGTCATGCCGCTGCATATTTCCCATTACCCCTCTCCTACGGTGTCGCGCAGCATGATGGTGGTGCTGGCGACCCGCCGCATGTAACGATCTGCCGGTATGGCAACGCTGCTGGACAGAATTTGCATGTTTTTCGCCTCTCCGGCCTCTTTCTTCACCTCGGAAGATGAACGCAGCAGCAGAGCGATCTGGACACTGACCACGTTGGGGGTACTGAAGTCCACGCTGGATGCCTTGAGATACAGATCGGGAGTGCTGTCGCCGTCGTTGTCCACCCCGTACAGAACCTGCATGCTCTCTACCCCTTCCAGCAGCTCCTCGGGCGGCCCCCCTCCAATGCTGCGGTACAGGGCGGGAACGGTGACTCCGTCAATGAGGCTGTCCTTGACGAAATATGCCACGCTGTACCCCTTGAACAGCCGGGTGCTGTTCTGCATCAAATAGGCGTTTTCGGGAAAAAGGTTGTCCGCGTGATGGATGCTGAGCACACCATTGTTCAAACCCAGGGTGGATATGGCGAACTCGTCGGTATGAAAGCAGTCCGAGACGATAACCGTGTCGCCCGGACATAGACCACTGTAGCCGTCCTGTTCACCGCTGCACACCTTTCCATCGGAGCTCAGGTTGGTGACCAGAAATCGGTCGCTCTGGCGCGGGGCGGCCAGCGCCAGGCCCAGATTCTGCGCACGGTGCAGGAACAGCACGTCGCTGCCAGGCTTGACCCCGCTTAGGCTTGGCGGAAGTGCCGGACTCCAGCTGCCGTTACCGCCGGAGGAAACCGCTTCGTGGCCGTTTACCGCGAGCCGGAACTGGGTCAAGGAGTCCCGGAATCCGGCCACCTGTCCAGACAGGTTTTCCACCTGCCAGCAGCCCAGATCACCGGCATGGCGCAACTCCCGGGCCAGTATGAACATGGCAAAGCGCTCATTCTCCTGCTGCCGGGCCAACTCCTCCTGCATCACCGAACCGCGCTTGGTATTGATAAAGATCTGGACGATACCTGCCATGACGAACAGACCGATCAGCAGTGCCACCATCAGTTCGACCAGCGTGAAGCCGCGCGCACGGTTTGCCATGGGGTACCGTTGGGCGATGGAAGGCTCTTTCACGGCTGTACCCTGAAGCTTACGCACTTGAGATCTCCCGTCCCGCAATCGGTTCCGGTGGTTCCGGTCCGATCCTGATCCCACATTACGGTGACAGTAAACAGCCGTCCGTTACCCGACACTTCACCGCGGCCCGAAGGAAGTTCGTTCCCCACGGCGGTAAGCCACTCATGGGCATCCATGGTGGCCAGGCTGGTGGCCGAACATCCTTCGCCGCTGTAGCAGTCCACATGGTCCGGAATTGCGTCAGAAGAGATGCTGTTGTAGGCGCCGCCAAGGGTGCCCGCCGGGTTGGCGCGCATACGCTCCGTCATGTCGTAGGCCAGTCTGGTGGCTATAGTGTGCTGATATGCCACGTGA
Source organism: Gammaproteobacteria bacterium (assembly GCA_011322575.1). GTDB lineage: Bacteria > Pseudomonadota > Gammaproteobacteria > Thiohalospirales > Thiohalospiraceae > DRMK01. The sequence continues at coordinate 1,194 of DRMK01000065.1, read as the reverse complement.
TTGTTTTGCAATGCGCTGCCTTGCAGCTGCGCCAGTCCCAGCATGCCGATGGTGAAAATAACCAGCGCCACCATTACTTCCACCATGGTGAAGCCACCTTCCGCTATCGCGGCTGGCAATTGCTGTCCGGTAATATGCAACTGGTTGTTCAGATGAGGCATGGTGCGTCAAACCCGTTCCGCTCTCATTGTTTCCGGCACTCTTTTCCCCCAGTGCCTCGTCTTCTAAATCGACAGACCGGCGCGTGACCTTTACCGACCGGGTGTGAACTGTTCGTAAACAGGGATTAAGCGGGAGGCTTCATCCGGGAACGTGATGATTGCGCCAGTGTCGCTATCCGGGTGCAGATTTACGACAAGCAAATACCGCAGATAACAGCAAGGCTGTGCTCAGCGATACCTTGGTAAAACCTTGCACTTTGCCTGTGTTTCGGTATTTCGCTTGATTTCTGGGGGGTGGCGGTGGGTGGGTAAAATGTTCAGGCTGGCCTCAGTGGCCATTTCGGAGCTGTATGGTAGCGTCGAACACTTTTCTCAGGTGCCGATCTTCCGGTGTGGTGAAGGTGGTGCCTAGTAAGGTGAAATTGCGTGTCGTGGCTGGGCGTCTGGTCTTCTCGGAGATGCTGCGCATCAGCAGAGCTATCCGGATGCTGACTACCCGTCCAAAATCACTAATGCCGTCCGCTTTCAAGAACTGGTTGGGGATTCCGTCTCCATCACTGTCCTCGCCGTAGAGGATCTGCATATTCTCAACCCCCTCCACCAACTCCTCGACGGCTCCTTTGCCCACCTTGCGATACAGAACCGGCACCCCGCTGTCCTGATCCCGAACGCGTATGAAATAGGATACGGTGATTCCTTTGAAGAGATAGCTGTAGGCTGGGTTGAACTGGCTGTTGGGGTTGGGATCCGCGGGATAGCCCCAAGAGGGTGGGGTGTGATAGATGCTTAGCTCGCCGCTCGCCAGGTGCATGCCCTGTACAGTAAAGGTACGCGCTTTGACGCAATCGGAGGCGATCATCAGGTCACCGGGGCAGATACCGCTATAGCCGTGGGTGCCTGTGCCGCAGCCGTCGTTCTCCTGGGACAGGTTTCTGACCTTGAAGGAGTAGTGTTGTTTCGGTTGCAGCATCCTGAGCCCGTTACCCTCCGCATATCGGATGGTGATAACGTCGGTTTTGGGCTGAATGTCGTC